>CAJMRR010000001.1 GCA_905215835.1 uncultured bacterium
GATGCGCCCGCCGGCAAAGTCGTGCGCCACGCCAAAAAACGTCAGGCGCGCCTCGACCTCGCCCGGAATCACCTGCGGTTCGAGCCCCAGCTCACGCAGACCGTCCAGCAGCAGTGCGGCATTGGATGCATCGCGCGCGGCGCTCGTGCATGTGGTGCAAATGCACGCGGCCCCAAAGGCACGCGCCTCGTCCACAAACATGCGGCATGCAGCGAGCACGCGCTCGACAGCCGCCTCGCAAAAGCGACCCGTCGCGTCCACGCCCTCGCCCAGGTCGGTAATCTCGGTATGCTTGGACGATTCCACGATCGCCCCGCCCTCGACCTGCGCCAGCACCAGTCGCGACGACACCGTTCCCAGATCGATCGCCGCCACCTTATATCGTTTGCAATCTGCCATTGCGGGCTCCCCTCCGGGCGCTATTTGCCGTTGGACACGACCGTCTGGCCCTCGACACCGTTAAACCCAAACAGCATGTCGAGCGCCTGGATGTACCACGGGGCGTCCTTACCGACTTCTTCGATTTCCTTGGCAACTTCGCTGGCCTTCTTGGCGTTCGACGACTTCTTGCTCGAAGACGAATCCGAATCGTCATCCAGGCCCTGCACTTCAATCCTCTTCTCGCCGGGCATCACCAGGCCCAGATCCTCGGACGCCGCATCCTTAATGCCCTCCTCCGAGAGCAGTTTGTCGACGCTTTTTTGCAGCTCGTCGTTATATTGCTCGCGAATCTCGACCTGCTTGGCCAAGATATCGCTCGAGCGCTTAGCCACATACAGGTCGCGTACGGGAAAATACAGGCTCACGAGCGCCAGCGCCACCACGATACCGATAAACAGCGGGCGAAGAGAGCCATGTGTAAAGTCATAGATCGCCTTGACCACCGCATTGTCGTTGGCGTAGCGCATAAAGTCCGAGCCCGAAAGACGGCTCGAGGGCCTGCTCGACCTGTCGTGCGTCTGGGCCGAGGGACGCGACGCATGTGTCGAACGTGCCGGGCGCACCGGTCCATCTGCCGAAGTATTCACTTGAGCATTGGGGCGCGAGGTACTTGTCGGGCGCTGCGTGGAGCGGTCGGCACCGGCGTAGGCGGACCCACCGAGCTGCACCGTGCGCGCACGGCGAGGCGACGGCTCACGCGAACCGGCGGAATAGTACCTGTTGTCGTAAATCTGATCCATGTGCGCCTTGTGCGGTTGAGGTTTGTTTGCGCTAAGTATTCTAGTTATAGCACGAGCGCCCGCACCGCCTTCGCCAGCCTTTGCTCGACATAAAAAAGGCGCTGAGTCATATGGCCCAGCGCCCAATGGTGCTCAACAGCGCCCGGCTGGAGCAAGGCAAATCCGAGTCTTCCCCGCCCCCGCGACCTCCGCGTGCCTAGCGAATGTTGTAGAACGCGGCCTTGCCGGCGTAGCGCGCGCTGCCCTCGAGCTCGTCCTCGATGCGGATGAGCTGGTTGTACTTGGCGATACGGTCGCTGCGGCACGGGGCGCCCGACTTGATCTGGCCGGCGTTGACGCCCACGACCAGGTCGGCGATCGTGGAGTCCTCGGTCTCGCCGGAGCGGTGGCTCACGATGCAAGCGTAACCGGCCTCCTTGGCGGTCTCGATGGCCTCGAGCGACTCGGTGAGCGTGCCGATCTGGTTGACCTTGACCAGGATCGCGTTGGCGGCACCCAGCTCGATGCCCTTCTTGAGGCGCTCGGTGTTGGTGACGAACAGGTCGTCGCCCACCAGCTGCACCTTGTTGCCAATGCGACGGGTGAGCTCGACCCAGCCGTCCCAGTCCTCCTCGGCCATGCCGTCCTCGATGGAGATGATGGGATAGGTGTCGACGAGCTTCTCCCAGTAATCGACCATCTGAGCGCTCGTATACTCAACGCCCTCGCCCTTGAGCTCGTACATGCCGGTCTCGGCGTTGTAGAACTCGGTCGAGGCCGGGTCCATGGCGTACATGAAGTCGACGCCGGGCTTAAAGCCAGCCTTCTCGACGGCCTTGGTGATGTACTCGAACGGCTCGGCATTGGTCTTAAGGTTGGGGGCAAAGCCGCCCTCGTCGCCCACGCCGCCGCCCAGGCCGGCCTCGTGCAGCACGCCCTTGAGGGTGTGGTATACCTCGGCGCACCAACGCAGGCCCTCGGCAAAACTCGGGGCGCCCACCGACATGATCATGAACTCCTGGAAGTCGACGTTATTGTCGGCATGCACGCCGCCGTTGAGGATGTTCATCATGGGCGTGGGCAGCAGATGGGCGTTGACGCCGCCCAGGTACTGGTACAGCGACAGGCCCGCCGACTCGGCAGCGGCGCGGGCGACGGCCAGCGACACGCCCAGGATGGCGTTGGCACCGAGCTTGGTCTTGTTGGGGGTACCGTCCGCGGCAATCAGCGCGGCATCGACGGCGCGCTGGTCGAAGGCGTCGAGGCCCACGACGGCATTAGCGCACTCGTTGTTGACGTGCTCGACGGCCTGCGAAACGCCCTTGCCCAGGTAGCGGCCCTTGTCGCCATCGCGCAGCTCGCAGGCCTCAAAGGCGCCGGTCGAAGCACCCGAAGGCACCATTGCGCGGCCAAAGCTGCCGTCCTCGAGCACGACCTCGACCTCGACGGTGGGATTGCCGCGGCTGTCGAGCACCTCGCGACCGTAGACGTCCAAAATATCGCTCATGTTGTTTCCCTCTCACTTGGAAACGTAGTGGATGCAAGCGACCGGCTGACCGTGCACCATCGGTGCGTCTCCGTAAGTTAGCCATGTCGCACTTTTTGCATTATGCCCTAAGTTAGCCGAGGGATACACTTGATTTTCGAAAAATTTAGCGGGAACGATGAGGCGTGTCAGCCCGTCGTTCCCGCAGTCTTACTCCTCCGCCTTTGCGGCATCCCACAGGTCGTTGAGGCCGTGGGTCGAAAGCTCGGCAAGATCCACGTGGGCATCGGCCGCCATCTGCTCCATCGCAGCCCAGCGACGGCGGAACTTTGCCGTGCTCGCGCGCAGGGCGCTCTCGGCGTCGATACCCTCCTTGCGCGCGACGTTGACCAGGGCAAAGAGCAGATCGCCAAACTCCATTTCGCGCTCGGGCGAGCCAGGGGCCTCGGCCTCAAACTCGGCACGCTCCTCGGCGACCTCGTCCCACACATCCTGGACCGTCTCCCACTCAAAGCCCACGGCAGCCGCCTTGCGCGAGACCTTCTGAGCCTGCATCAGCGCCGGCAGATGCGTGGGCACGCCGTCGAGCAGGCCCTCGGGCGTGGCCTCACCCGCCGCCACGGCCTTGTCCTTGGCGGCTTTCTCGGCAAGCTTGACCTCGTCCCAAATCTTGAGCACCTCTTCGGAGCTGTCGGCATCCGCATCGCCAAACACGTGCGGGTGGCGACGAATGAGCTTGGCGTCGATATCGCGCGCCACGTCGGCCAGTGTAAACTCGCCGGCGTCGGCCGCAATCTGCGCATGCAGCACTACCTGCATGAGCACGTCGCCCAGCTCCTCGCGTAGGTGAACCGCGTCGTCCGCCTCGATGCAGTCGAGCGCCTCGTAGGCCTCCTCGATCATGTTCTTGCCAATGCTGCGGTGCGTCTGCTCACGGTCCCACGGGCAGCCATCGGGCTGACGCAGACGCCAGATGGTCTGCACCAGATGCTGCAGCTCGGTCGACGCGTCTACCAGCGTGGACAGATCGCGCGAGCCCTCGGCATTTTGCTGAGCCATGTGCTGCGCCATGGCTACTCCTCCTCCATGACCACGTGGCGGAACGTGCCGCCCTCGTAGATACCGTAGCTGTGCGTACCGTCCTTGGGAATGCTCACGCTGCCGGGGTTGAAAAGCCACAGGCCCGGGTGCGCGGCGCTCTCCTCGTTGATCTTGATGTGCGTATGGCCGTAGACGAGCGCGGAGCCCTCGGGCAGCGCGGGCGTGTGATCGACGCTGTTGTGCATGCCGGCGCCAAAGACGTGGCCGTGCGTCAGGAACAGCTCGCGGCCGGTCTCGTCGAACAGCGTGGCGTAGTCGGCCATGACGGGAAAGTCGAGGACCATCTGGTCGACCTCGGCGTCGCAGTTGCCGCGCACCGCAATGATGCGGTCGGCCAGGGCGTTGAGCAGCGGAATCACGCGCTTGGGGGCGTAGTCGCGCGGCAGGTCGTTGCGCGGACCGTGATAGAGCAGGTCGCCCAGCAGGACGATGCGGTCGGGCTGCTCGGACTCGATGGCGGCGACCAGGCGCTCGGCCCAGTATGCCGAGCCGTGGATGTCGGAAGCGATGAGGTATTTCATGGTGGTCCTTTCGGTGGGGTTAATAGGATTGGTGCGACGCGTCGTTGGCCTGTGTCACTCAAATCGCAGTGCCGCGCTCTGAGCCGTCTGCATCACGCGTTGGAGCGGCACGTCATATTCGCGGGCAAGACGGGCGCAATCCTCGTACTCGGGAGCCGCGCGCTCGCTGCCGTCGGGCAGGGTCGCCACCTTAACGGATACCTCGCCCCAAGGCGTTGTCACCTGCTCGAATCGGCGCGGCAGGCAAACGCGTTCCATCACCTGGCGACGAACGGCGTTGGTCGTGGTCTCCAAAAAGATAATCGTCTGTAGGCGCTCGATATCCTCGTGCGAGCAGATCACCTGCAACTGCCATCCGGGGCGACCCTTTTTGCAGTAGAGGGGTAGCCAGTGCACCTCGCGGGCGCCTGCCCCGCGCAGACGGTCGGCGGCGTAGGCGAGCACCTCGGGCGACGCATCGTCGATGTCGCATTCCAGCTTGACGATGGTCTCGGGCGCATCGGTCTCGCGAGACAGCGGAGATTTGCTATCGCGTGGCATACGGTCCGGCTCCTTTCCGCACGGGCTCGTTTTGTTCATCCAAACGCTAGCACATCGCGGGCGGCGCAGGGGCGGCGTCATGGGATAGGTGCGACTTTTGCTGGGCGCAAGTGCTGGCGCGCTCCAACGCCGGCCCGCTCCATTCAAACGTGTACGTCAGCCTCCAAACATGTCATTTTTTGCAGCTTTTGGAGGCTGATGTACATGTTTTGACGCGGGGCCGATGCCGCGTGGCGACCCTCGCACGCAACCCTCCTTTCCAGTCGATTTCGATCCCCGGCGTGCCCGGCGTATTGAGAGCTGCGCCATTACAATGAAGCGGATTCGCTTGACGCAAAGGAGCCGCCATGTCTGCTTGCCCGCTAGCCGATTGCCACACCCACACCTCGTTTTCGGACGGGCACGCCTCGTTTGAGGACAACGTCCGCGCCGCTGCCGCGGCCGGGTGCCGTGTCATGGTCTCAACCGACCACCTCACCTTACCCGCCAGCATGGACGCCAACTGCGAAGTGCAGGTTACTGAGGGCGACCTGCCGGCACATCGTCTGGCTTTTGAGGATGCTCGCAAGCTTGCCGCGCAGATCGCGTCGGAGCTCGAGCTTATCTATGGCTTTGAATGCGATTGGTACGAAGGCTGCGAGCCTTTGGTTGAGCGCTGGTCCCAGGGTGCCGTCGTGCGCCTGGGTAGCGTGCACTGGATCGGCAACCCCGGCGATATCATGGCCGGCGCTGCGGGCACGGCGGGGACGGAGGACGTCGCTCGTCCCGATACGCCCGATTCGTGCTGCGGTTGGATCGACGATGATACCGACCTGCATGTTTGGGAAAACTTAGGCGTACGCGGCGTGTGGGAGCGCTACGTCGACGACTGGTGCCGCGCCTGCGAGAGCCCGCTCAACTTTGATGTAATGGCTCACCCCGACCTGGTCATGCGCTTTTCGAAAGAGGGCTTTGCGCCCGACTTTGACCCCGCGCCGTTCTGGGGGCAGATGGCAGAGTGTGCACACGACGCGGGCCGCCGCGTTGAGGTCTCGACCGCTGCGCCGCGCAAGGGACTCGACGACTACTATCCCACGACCGGGTTGTTGCGTTGCTTCGCCCACGCCGAGGTGCCGATCACTTTTGGCTCGGACGCACACCGCGCCTGCGACATTTGCTGGAACATCCGTGAGACCCAGGCACACGCCTACGACTGTGGCTACCGAACCTTCGACGTCCCCCACCCCACCGGCGAATGGGAATCCACACCCCTCGCCTAACCATCCCTTCATAAGTTGCGGTGGAATAGGGATTGTTTTGCCTGATGAAGCGCTTAAACAGTCCCTATTTCACCGCAACTTCCATGACCCCGTTACACCAACAAAGACTGTCCCAAACGACTAGTGGCGGCGGGCGTTGAGTTCGCCGGCAAGCTCGTCGAGGGTGATACCGTAGCGCTCAAGGGTTACGAGCAGGTGGTAGATCAGGTCGCCGGCCTCGTAGCGAATGTGATCGTGGTCGTTATCCTTGCAGGCCATGATGACCTCGCTCGCCTCCTCGGCAAGCTTCTTGAGCAGCTCGTCCTCGACGTCGGTCAGCAGGCGAGCGGTATAGCTCTCCTGCGGCGACGCGTCGCGACGACCGTGAATCACCTCGGCCAGACCTGTCAGCGTCTCACCGATATTTCCATCCTGAACGTTTGCGGTGCGCACACCCATGGTTCAATCCTTTCTGGTGGCCGAGCGTCTAATCGAGCGCCCGCCCTACGCGAGTTTCTTAAAGAAGCAGGTACGGTTGCCGGTGTGGCAGGCCGGACCCGGCGAGTCGACCTTGACCAGCAGCGTATCGCTATCGCAATCGGCCCAGAGCTCCTTGACCTCCTGCATGTTGCCGCTCGTCGCACCCTTGTTCCAGAGCTCCTGGCGGCTGCGGCTCCAAAACCACGTGGTACCGGTCTTGAGCGTCAGTCCCACCGATTCCTCGTTCATCCAAGCAACCATAAGCACCTCGCCGGTGTCATACTGCTGAACAACACAAGGAATCAATCCTTTGGCGTCGTATTTAAGATCCGCTGGAGTAGTAATTTCTCTCATTTCAATTCCCCAATTTAAACATCGCCGGTCGGCGAGGGTTGTCCAGGTGCCGCAGGTTGCCGCGAAAGAGGAGCGACGCGTACTTTGGTACGCGAGCGACGGTTTAAGCGGCAAGATGCGGTGCCTGGGCAAGCCGCAGCGAAGCCCGCAGCATTAGAAGTCCAACCTCACAGGAATACCCTGCGACGCCATATACTCCTTCACCTGGCGAATGCTGAACGTCCCAAAGTGAAAGACGCTGGCCGCCAGCACGGCATCGGCCTCGCCCTCGATCACGCCCTCGGCAAAATGTTCGAGCGTGCCCACGCCGCCGCTCGCAATCACCGGAATCGGCACCGCACGTGCCACGGCGCGGGTGAGCGCCAGGTCAAAGCCGGCCTTGGTGCCGTCGCGGTCCATACTGGTCAGCAAGATCTCGCCGGCGCCGCGACGAGCCGCTTCCTCGGCCCACGCCACCGCGTCGATACCCGTGGCGTTGCGGCCGCCCGCCGTGAAGACCTCCCACTTGTCGGCACCCGGCTCTCCGGGCAAACCGACGCGCTTGGCATCGATCGCCACGACCACGGCCTGACTGCCAAAAGCCGCGGCAGCCTGGCTAATCAGCGACGGGTCACGCACGGCCGCCGAGTTGAGCGACACCTTGTCGGCACCGGCGGCAACCATGGTCCGCATGCCCGCCAAGTCGCGGAAACCGCCGCCCACGGTATAGGGAATAGCGAGCTCCTCGGCCGCGTGCGCCGCCATCTCGATGGTCGTCACACGGTTGTCACTCGTCGCGGTAATGTCCAAAAATACGACCTCGTCCGCACCTTCGCGGTCGTAGGCGCGCGCCAGCTCCACCGGATCGCCCGCATCGCGCAAGCTCACAAAGTTGACGCCCTTGACCACACGGCCGTCCTTGACGTCCAGGCAGGGAATTACGCGTTTGGTAAGCATAGGCTACTCCTCCCCTCGGACGGTGGCCAGCGCCTGGGCCAGCGCAAAGTTGCCCTCGTAGAGCGCGCGACCGGTAATGGCACCCTCGATGGCATCCCCGCCCACCGCGGCAAGCGCACGGATGTCGTCGAGCGTCGAGATACCGCCCGAAGCCACGACGGGAAAACCCGCGACCTCGGCCACATGGCGATACGCCGCCACATCGATGCCCGTCTGCATGCCATCACGCGCGATGTCGGTATACACCAGATGCTTAAAGCCCAGCTCGGAAAGCTGCGCCACGGCGTCGTCGAGCGCCACGCCCGCGCCGTCACGCCAACCGTTCACCTTGACCTGGCCGTCGCGAGCGGCGATGTCGGCCACGAGCAGCTCGCCAAAGCCTTCGGCCGCCACCTCGGCAAAACCCGGCTCGGTCACCAGCACGGTGCCCAGTGCGATGCGGCGTGCGCCGTAGCCTGCCAACTCGTCGATGCGCGCGAGCGAGCGGACGCCGCCGCCCACGTCCACGGATAGACCGTCGACACCGCAGATGGCCTTGATCGCCGCCGAATTGGCAGCGCATGTGTCCTCATCCTCGCCAAAGGCAGAGGACAAATCGACGACGTGCACCCAGCTCGCGCCCTGCTCGGCAAACGAGCGGGCAACGGCCACGGGGTCGTCGGAATATACCTTGCAGCGACTGCGGTCGCCGCGCTCCAGGCGCACGACCTTGCCGCCGATCAGATCGATTGCGGGAAACAGGATCATCGGCCAGCCTCCTCGACGATGTTGACGAAGTTCTTAAGGATGCGCTGACCCAGCGCGGAGGATTTCTCGGGATGGAACTGGCAGCCCCACACGTTGCCATGGCGCACGATGCACGGGAAGCTCCGCGTATAGTGCGTGCGCGCCAGCACATCGGCGGCATCGGCGTCGTCGGCCACCGCGTAGCTGTGGGTAAAGTACATGTTGGCACCCTCGGCAAAACCAGCAAGGAGCGGATCGGCCGCGCCGGCGGGCGTCATGTGCACCTGGTCCCAGCCCACGTGCGGCACCTTCAGGCGGCTCGACTCCAAGCGTGTGCACGAGCCGCGCATAATACCCAGGCCATCGACCCAGGGACCGCCAGCCTGCTCGGAGGTGTTGCCGTCGGCGACCGCGCCTTCGTCCACCGGCACGCCCTCGTCGCCGCGCTCAAAAAACAGCTGAAGGCCTAGGCAGATGCCGAGCAGCGGAGTTCCGGCCGCAACGGCGTCGAGCACCGCGTCCGCCTCGCCGCTCTCGCGCATAAAGGCAATCGCATCGTAGAACGCACCCACGCCCGGGATGACCAGGCCGTCGGCGTTACGGATCTGCTCCGGGTCGTCCGACGTGCAGGCGGCGGCACCAGCGCGCGCAAGCCCGCGCACGACGCTCGACAAGTTGCCCTTGTGGTAGTCGACCACCACGATCTTCGGTTCGCCCACGCGACCCTCCTTTTTCCATCATCCAAAACCACCACAAAGGGGACAGGCACCTTCGTGGTGGTTTTACCCTTGTGACGGTTACAGTGAGCCCTTGGTGCTGGGGATACCCTGCACGCGGGGATCGAGCTCGCAGGCGCGGCGCATCGTGCGGCCCACGGCCTTAAAGGCGGCCTCGATAATGTGATGCGAGTTGCCACCCGCCAGTTCGCGCACGTGCAGCGTGAGCTTGGCATCGCGTGCGAAGGCATAGAAGAACTCAACGGCCAGCTCGGTATCGAAGCTGCCCACGCGCTCGGTCGGCACGGGCAGCTCGCAGTAGGCCTGGCCGCGACCCGAAATGTCCACGGCAGCCATCACGAGCGTCTCGTCCATGGCAATCGCCGCGTCGGCAAAGCGCGTAATGCCCGCCTTGTCGCCCAACGCTTGGCAAAACGCCTCGCCCAGCACGATGCCCGTATCCTCAACGGTGTGGTGCGCGTCGACCTCAACGTCGCCTACCGCATGTACCGTCAAATCGAACAGGCCATGGCGGCCAAAAGCGTTGAGCATGTGGTTGAAAAACGGCACACCGGTCGAGATATCGCACACGCCGCTCCCGTCCAAGTCGAGTTTGACGACAATGTCGGTCTCCCCCGTCTTGCGGGTCACCTCGACATAACGGCCCATCTACATCTCCTCCTTCACCAGCGCGGCCAACGCAGCCAGCACCTCGTCGTTTTCCTGTGGGGTACCCACGGTGATGCGTAGGCAGTCCGCGAGCCCCGGCGCATAGCTAAAGTCGCGCACCAAAATCGAATACTCGTCGCGCAGGCGCTCACGCACGCGCGTGGCATGCGGCGTGCGTACGAGCACAAAGTTCGCCGCGCTCGGCCATACCTCCACGGGCAGGCCCTCGGCAGCCATCGCGCGCAGGGCGCACAGCTCGCGCTCGCGCTCGGTTGCGACCTGCGCCACCACGGGCGCGTACGCATCGCGGGCACGCACGCAGGCAAGCGCGGCGGCCTGGCTCAGCACATTGACCGAATAGATCTGGCGAATCGCCGCGAACACGTCGATGACCTCGGGGGCTGCAATCACATAGCCCAGACGTGTACCGGCGGCGCCGAACGCCTTGGACAGCGTATGCAAAATCACCAGGTTGGGATGCTCGGCGATAAGGCCTTGCGCCGTGGTTGCCGCGCCAAACGAATCGTCCGCAAACTCAACGTAGGCCTCGTCAACCATCACCATGCCGGGGCACGCATCGCACAGCGCCGCGACAAAGTCGAGCGGCGCCACGTCGCCCGTGGGATTGTTGGGCGAGGTCACGATCGCCAGGCCGCATTCGGGCGCCGCCGAAAGCACGGCAGCCTGGTCGAGCTCAAAGGTCGCCGGGTCGCGCCACACGTCGCGCACCTCGGTCTGACAGAGCGACGCAAAGAACGCATACTCGCTAAAGCACGGCGGGCAATTGAGCAGGGTCCGCCCCGCGCCGCCGAACGCCAGCAGGTAGTTATAGAGCAGCTCGTCGCCGCCGTTGCCCACGCAAATGTTCTCGCGCGTCACGCCATGCCAAGTGGCAAGCTCGTCGCGCAGGTCGTTGGACATGGGATCGGGGTAGCGGTTGAGCGGCGTGGCAACCAGGGCCGCGTCGATCGCCTCGCGCACGCCGGCCGGCACGGGATAGGTGTTCTCGTTGGCCGAAAGGTTGATGCGCGTGGGCGTAAAGTTGGGATCGTAGGGCTCAATGCCGGCCAAGTAGGGCTGGACGAGCTCCTTCATGCGGGGCGTGAGTTCGGCCATTTTAGGCCTCCCCGCCGGTCGCGCCAGCGCCATCCGCGCCTGCAGCCGCCAGGTCCACGCCCTCGGCGACCGTCGCCACGGCATCACCCGGCCAGGCGACCTTGGTCAGGTCGGCCGCGGCCAGCGACGCGGCACTCACGGCATCCTCGCCCTGCTCCAGCACACGGCGACGCAGTGCGGCCGAAAGCGCGTGCGCCCACAGGCCCTCAGCCTCGGCCAGACGCTGTGTGGCGGGAGCGTCGGAGAGCAGGCCCTCGGGTGTATAGCAAATGACGCTCGAGCGCTTAACGAACTCTTCGACCGAAAGCGGGTTGGAGAACATGGCCGTACCGCCGGTTGGCAGCGTGTGGTTGGGGCCGGCAACGTAATCGCCAAGCGGTTCGGAACTCCAAGCGCCCACAAAGATGGCGCCGGCGTTGCGAATGCCGCCAAGCAGGCCCATCGCATCCTTGCAGTGCAGCTCCAGGTGCTCGGGTGCCACGGTGTTCACCGCCTCGACGGCGGCAGCCATGTCGGCGGCCACCACGATGGTGCCCTCATTGTCGAGCGAAACACGCGTGATCTCGGCACGCGGCGACTGCGCCACCAGGATATCGATGCCTGCCTCGACCTCGCGCGCAAACTGCTCGTCGCAGGTCACCAGATAGCAGGCTGCCAGCGGATCGTGCTCGGCCTGGGCCATCAGGTCGGCCGCGACCACCATGGGCTTGGCCGTGGCATCGGCCAGCACGCAGACTTCGGAGGGGCCAGCGACCATGTCGATACCCACGTCGCCCGAGACAATCTGCTTGGCCGCAGCGACAAAGGCGTTGCCCGGGCCGGTGATCTTGTCGACGCGCGGAATAGTCTCGGTGCCGTACGCCAGCGCGGCCACGGCCTGAGCGCCACCCACCATATAGATCTCGTCCACGCCGCCGAGCTTTGCCGCGGCGAGCGTATACGGGCTGATCAGGCCATCTTTCTGCGGCGGGGTCACCATGACCACGCGCTTGACGCCGGCAACCTTGGCGGGAATGGCATTCATGAGCACCGTGGAGGGATACTGCGCGCGACCGCCCGGCACGTAGATGCCGGCCGCCGCGAGCGGGGTCACCTTAACGCCGAGCATCGTGCCGTCCGCACGCGTGGTAAACCAGCTCTGCTCGACCTCGCGCTGGTGGAACTCACGAATCTGGCGTGCAGCCTTTTCGAGCGCCGCGGCAAAAGCGGGATCGAGGCCTTCGAGCGCGGCATCGATCTGCTCTTGCGGCAGACGGAAGCTCTGCAGCTCAACACCGTCAAAACGCTGACAGTAATCGCGCACCGCGGCATCGCCGTTGGCGCGCACGTCGGCCACGATATCGCGGGCGGCGTCGACGATGTTTTGCGGCAGCACACCCTTGCGGTTGAGCTGGTTGGTAACGAGGCGCTCACCGGGAGCAAGCTTGATGGTCTTCATATCGGTATCCCCTATCGGTCGAGGTTGTGTTCGAAAAACGAGAGGCCGGGCGGCGGCGCCAATCGGCCCGCAGCCCAGACGTTGGGACGCCCGTGCGTGCTCGCGCTATTGTGCCGAGCCCGCAACGGGCTCAAAATGCTTGTCCTTCACGGCCGCCGCCAGGCGATCGGCCAAGTTGCGCACGCGCGGGTCCAGGCGCGCGGCACCCGGGTTGACGAAGAATCGCGCCGTGCAGTCCATAATGCGACCGGTAATAACCAGGTCGTTATCGCGCAGCGTGGCGCCCGTGGCGGTGATGTCCACGATACGGTCGGTCATACCGACAATGGGGCCCAACTCGACGTTACCGTGCAGCGAAACGATGTCGGCGTTCACGCCGCGCTCGGCATACCAGGCGCTCGCGATGCGCGGATACTTGGTGGCCACGCGAAGCGACCCACGGCGGGCATAGTTGCGCTCGGCCTGGCCGGCGCGCCACGCGGGCTCCGCCTCGATAAACGTGCACAGGCCGTAGCCCAGGTCGACCAGCTGCAGCAGGTTGAGGTCTGCCTCGATAAGCGAGTCCCAACCGCAGATGCCGCAGTCGGCACCGCCACAGCCCACAAAAGCGGGCGCGTCGCTGGGACGCACGATGACAAACTCGATATCGCCAACCGCACCCTCGCCGGCACGCATGTCGCGGCCGCGCACGATGAGGTGACGGCCGGGGTCGCGCAGCTCAGAGACGTCCAAGCCCGCGGCCTCGAGCACGTCGAGCGTGTCGGCCTTAAGCGAGCCCTTGGGCACGGCGATACGCAGCGGACCCTCGGCGCCACGGCCCACGGCGTGGTCGCCATCGGGGGCGGCGTCCTCGGCCGAAGTGCGCGCGGCCTCCAGGCGCTCGAGCGAAAAGGCGAAGCCCGCCGCCGGCACCTCGATGCCGTCGCCGAACGCGCCGGTAAAGATGGAGTCATAGCGTCCGCCCGAACCGACCGGATCGGGCAAGCCGCCGGCATAGGCCTTAAAGACCAGGCCCGTGTAGTAATCAAACGAGTTCATGATAGAGAAGTCGAACGACAGCACCTGGGCGTCCTCGGGTGCCAGGCCCTCAACCAGGGCACGCAGCTCGCGCGTCAGCGGCGCGACGATACCGGCGGCCTCCAGCAGCGCGTCCACGCGGTCGAGCACCTCGGCACCGCCGTGCAGACGCGGCAGCTCGCTAATGGCGGCCTTGACGGCATCGGACTCGACGCTTGCCGCCACGCGGGCATCGAGGCCCACAAAGTCGTTGGCGTGCACGCAGCGCAGGGCCTCGGCGGCCAGCTCGCGATCCTCGCACGCCGCGAGCAGTTCCTTAAACGGACGCACGCTACCTGCGATAATACGCGCATCGGGCAGTGCCAGCTTACGCACGGCCTCGGCCACGAGCGAGACGATCTCGACATCGCCCGCGGTATCGCCCGCGCCGATAAGCTCAAAGCCCAGTTGCGTAAACTGACGCGAGCCGCCGGCATTGCGCTGGCACTCGCGAACCACCGGCGCCTCGTAGCGAAGGCGCAGGGGCAGGTCGGCAGCGTGCATGCGGGTCGAAACCAGGCGCACGATCGGCAACGTGTTGTCGGGACGGACCACCAGCAGGCGGCCATCATCGTCAAAGAGCTTAAACGGCGTGTCCGCAATGCGGCCGCCTTCCTCGAGCGAGCCCTTGTCCTCGAGCAGTGGCGTCTCGACCGGAAGGTAATGATGCTCCCTGAAGCAGCCCTTCACCGTATATGCGATCTCCTCGCGCGCCTGAGCCTCCTCGGGCAATATGTCCCGGAATCCCCACGGTGTGGCCGTCATCTGGTGAGCCTCCTCATGCTGTGTTTCATATAGAGCAGAAGACCGGCATAGCTCCGCCGGTCTTCTGGGTACTTTAGCATACTAGAGTGCTTGCGGGGGAAATCCGCCGCAACCGCTCATAGCGTATTCATTTGGAAACATAGGGCGAGCGGTTAGCAGCAGTCTCTTGTCACAACGCAAAAAGGGCGCCCGCGCGAATGCGGACGCCCTTGTGTAGGGTCGAGATATCAACCAGCCAAGATATCGGCCCTGCGGCCAGCTCTTAGTAGTCGAACTGGTGGTAGTAGCGGCGGTACTTGAGGTTGTGCTTGGTGACCAGCTCGTAGTTGCGCGCGAGGCGGTCGGTGGTCAGCACGGACAGGATCCAGGGGGACACGATGACGCGGAAGTCGTCGTCCAGGCCCGGGATCGCGTACTCGGCGGTGTCGATGATGACGTAGTCCTCGTCGCCGGTCACGCCGCTGGTGAGGAAGGCGCGGACGCGCTCGTCGAGGGCGCGGCACTCGTCCTCTCCCATGAACAGGAACACCGGGACGCCGGGCTCGAGCAGCTCGAGCGTGCCGTGGAAGAAGTCGTGCGAGGTGATGTGGCGGATGCGCTTCCACTGCATCTCCTCGAGCAGGCACATGGAGTACAGGATGGTCTCGCCCCACAGCGCGCCCGAGCCGATGAACATGGTGTAGTCGGCCAGCGCGTACTTCCTGGCGAGCTCCTCGGCGCGCGGCTCGAAGCGCTTGCGGATGTCGAGCATGTCCTTCCAGACGTCCTTCGTCTGCTCGATGAACAGGTCGAACTTGGGGAAGCAGCCGCGGCGGTTGAGCAGGCGCAGGCCGAAGCAGTCGGCGAGGTAGTAGCCCTTCTCGCAGCCGCCGGCGCCGTGGTCGGAGGCCATCATGACGCAGTTCTCGGCGCCCACGGCCTGCCCGATCTTGCCCTCGGGGTTGGTCATGGCGAAGACGCGCACGCCCATCTCCCTCATCTTGCCGACGGCCTCGAGCACCTCGGGGGTGGTGCCGGACTCGGAGGCGGTCAGCACGACGGACCTGTCGGTCATGCGCTTGTGGCCCATGACGTTCCACTCGGCGGCGTGGATCAGGTAGACCTCGAGGTCGCGGTCGCCGAACTTGTTCATGAGGTACTCGAGCTGCATGAACTCGTCCCAGGTGCCGCCGACGCCCATCAGGAAGACGGCGTCGTAGCCCTCCTCGTGCACGCGGTCGGCCAGGGCGGTCATCTTCTTGCCGGCCTCGTAGACGTTCCTGCCGTCCTCGAGGTAGCCCTCCTGGTCGAAGTGCATGATCTCGATCTTCTCGGTCTCCTTCATGTGTGTCCTCCCATCACATGTGCGCAATTCTATACATCGCGCTTCTTGCTGATACCAATTATAGCCATACGATTGCTTGTTATTTAATACCAATCCAAACTCACGGAGATTTGCGGCGAACGGTCGGTTTCCTCGCCCGAGTGGTATTACAACGCCAATAGTTGTCTATTTCGAGCGCTACTGCCAACGGGTTCCCCACAACTCGCCAGCTATAAAAGCGTTGCGCCAGACCCGCCCAAGCGTTTCCGGCGCAACCGCGCAGTTTAGTTATTCGGCTTCCATCTCCGCTGTCACACGGCGATACATCTCGATAACCTGAGTCGTCGCCTTGGACGGATCCTGATAGTAGCGGCCATCACACGTCTCGGCCGAGACATAGCCCGTATAGCCGTGGCGCATGAGTGCCTCGAGGTCGGCACGCATATCACGCTCGCCGTCGCCCCAGGCAAGATGCGTCGTGCCACCGCCCACATCTACAAAGTGGGTGTGAACGATCTTGTCGCCCAAAACCTCAAAGTAGCCGTCGATCGTGTCGCCGGCAACTTCCATGGCGCCAAAGTCGATACAGGCCTTCAGGTTGGGACGATCGACCGCCTCGAGGATGCGCGCGACATCCTGTGCGGTGTTGACCAACACGGACTCCGACGGCTGCAGGGCCTCGAGCGCGACGCGAATACCGCGCGTATCGGCGTAGTCGCACACCGAGCGCAGCATGGCAACGCTGCGGGCCCAGGCGTCCTCAGCCGGCTCGTCCAGATAGGCCCAACCACTCGTCACCAGAATCTGCGGCACGCCCAACTCAACGGCAACGTCGATCACATTCTTAAAGTACGAGAGGATGCGTTTTTGGCCCGCCTCACCGCGCACCGCGACGTTCCACGGCTTGGGGTTGTTCTGCTCGGGGCACACGCACACGATCTTGATACCGTATTGGGCGGCAAGATCACGAATCTTATCCACCGAATCGTGCTCATGGCAATCCACATACAGGTGCATCGAGCCGGTCCACAGCTCGATATTGCGATAGCCGGCCTCACCTGCAGCCTTAAAAAACGTCTCGATGCTGTAGTAACGATGGTTGATGTTCATGAGCGAAAGCTCGGGTACGACCATAGCCCTCCCCTTTCGTACGGAGTTTTAAAAAACAGGGGGCCGCCGCAGATGCGACAAGCCCCCCAAAGATCGACGCAACCGTTAGACGCGATGGAAGCGCGATTCGAACATATTAGGCAAGCACGCCAAAGTAAGCGCCGATGATGCCCACGACCATGGTGCAGAGGATCAGGACCATCGGGTTGATCTTCTTGGAGAGCAGCCAGTAGTAGAGCCAGAAGGCGGCCATACCGAGCATACCGGGCATGATGCCGTCCAGGATGTCCTGGAGAGTTTGGGCGGAGTCGCCCTGACCAATGGCGATGGGCAACGAAGCCCAGAACATGTCCTTGCTCATGGCGCCGACGACCATAACGCCGACAATGCCGACGCAGGCCATGATCTTTTGCATCAGGCCGGTCTTCTGAGCCTCGTCGAGGAAGCCAATGCCTAGCTCATAACCCTTGATAGCGCCAAAGATACGAATCAGGAACGCCGGGATGTTGTAGACGAGCAGGAAGGCGATGGGGCCAAAGACGTTGCCGGCCTGGCACAGGCTGATGCCCACGGCAGCGGCGACGACGCGCAGGGTGGACAGGAAGAAGGAGTCACCCAGGCCGGAAAGCGGACCCATGAGGGCGGCCTTGATGTCGTTGACGCTCTCGGGCTCAACCTCGCCACGAGCGACCTTTTCTTCCATGGCCATCGCGATGCCGCCCACGAAGGGAGCGAGCTGCGGGGTGATGTTGAAGAATGCGCTGTGACGGTGCAAGGCCTCGGCGTAATCATCGGGACGGCCGGCATAGATCTTCTTGAGCATGTTGGCGACCATCAGGCAGAAGGCAATGTTCATCTGCTTGTAGTAGGTCCAGGAGAATTCCATGCCCAGGGCGCCGGTGTTCACGGCGCTCTTAATGAGGTCGGAGCGAGTAATCTGGTTCTCGGAATTAGAAGTCATCGTCCTCATCCCCTTCCACAGAAAGCTGGGACTGGGCGCCACCAAGGCCCAGCAGGTCGTACTTGTCGATGCCGATGATGATTGCGATCAGGGCGACGCCGAGGACGGGCACGTTGGCATAGGAGCACAGCAGGAAGCCCAGGAAGTAGAACGGCACGAGCTGCTTGGTAAGCACCAGACGGCCGAGCATGGCGAAGCCCATGGCAGGCAGGATGTTGGCTGCGACGCCAAAGCCATCGAGGACGAACGTCGGGATGAAGTCGAGCAGGCCCTGAACGGCGTCGGCACCCAGATAGAAGGAGACCGAGCACAGGATAAAGGCCAGGACGACAATCACGAGACCGATAATCCAGTGCATAGCGTAGATACCCTTGAGGTTACCCTTGCTGGCAAAGACGTCGGCACGGTCGACCAGAAGGGGCATACCGGCGTTGACGACGTTCTTAATGGCCAGGCACAGAGTGGCGATGGGCATCGCGAGCGCGATAGCGGCCTCGGTGCTCTGACCCAGCTGAATAGCGAAGGCGCAGGCGAGCACACCGCCAATACACTCATCGGGCGGCACGTAAGCGCCGATGGAGATTGAACCCATGAAGAGCAGCTCGAGGCTCGCACCGATGGCGAGGCCGGACTGCAGGTCCCCGAGGACTATGCCGACGAGCGGGCACAGAACGATCGGGCGGAACGCATAGAGCGTACCGAGCTGATAATCGAGCTTACCGAAGGCAGCGATAAGTCCGATGAGGATCGCTTGAACAAGCATTGTTCCTCCCTTTGATCCCTCTTGGATCCGCGCGGCGATTCCCGACTTGTCAGCGCGCCCTTTTCCATGCCGACAATCGCCCAGACAGATCCAGCTTGTACCGGTGTGCTGTTAACACCTAAACCGGTGCAAATGATTTGATACCAATTATATAGTCATGCGAAAACTATTTAATACCAATCGCTCAACGGGCGTGTACTCCCGGTGAACGGTAGATGGGGGTAACGGGTAAAGCGTTTATCCGGTACGCCCACGAATAGGGGCGGCGCCGTGCGCGCCGCCCGTAGTTCCCAATTAGAGGGCGCTTAGGGCATCGACCTTGGGGTCGTCGGCCAGAGCGCGAATCTCGACCTCGACACCGCGGCCGACGAGCTCGCGAATGTCCTCTTCCTCGGCAGCAGTCACAAAGATCTGGCGGGAGATCTTACGGGCATCGGGACGCTGCTCGTCCTTGGACTTGGTGTTGCCCAGGTTGATGGAGGTGATCTGCGGGCAGCCGTCGACAAGCTGCTTGGCCTCGGCGATGCTGGCGACGCAGATGATCATCTTGTACTTATCGGTAACACCGGAGTTGATGGCCTCGATGGCGTGCTCCATGTCCTTGATGACGAGCTTGACGTTGGCCGGCTTTCCCATCTTGAGCGTAGTCTTCCAGACGGGATCGTTGGCAACCTTGTCGCCAACGCAGAAGATGCAGTCAGAGCCCAAGCCCTGGACCCAAGAGACGGCCACCTGGCCATGAAGCAGACGATGGTCGACGCGAAGCAGTTGAATCATGATTGACCCCCAAAGGTCTCATGCCGGAAACCCGGCCCCATTAATAGCAGGCGGTGACTAGAACTCTTCCTCGTCATCCGCATCGGTCAGCAGGTCGTTGACAAACTTGACGCGCGTGTCGTCAGCCGCGAGGATCTCGCGGATAACCTGATCGGCGGGAGCCTCCTGGTCCGAAAAGAGCAGCTGGATCAGCAGCGGCAGATTCATGTTGGCAACCAGGTAGGTGTTGGGGCGCGTCTGGACGATCTTGGTGAACTCGTTGTTGACGCTGCCGCCAAACAGGTCGGTGCACACGATTATGTCGTCGGCGGGGTCGAAGGTCGCCAGGAGCTTGGCGGCCTCCTCGGCGACGTCGGTGCGGCCGTCGACAAACATCGACAGGTCGTGGACGTTATCGCGCGCGCCCGAGAGCAGCTCGGTGCTCTCTTTGATGCCGGTCGCAAAATGCGCGTGGCTGGCAAAGATGTATTGCCTCATTGCGGTTTCCCCCAAATGAAATTAGTAGTCGAACTGGTGGTAGTAGCGGCGGTACTTGAGGTTGTGCTTGGTGACCAGCTCGTAGTTGCGCGCGAGGCGGTCGGTGGTCAGCACGGACAGGATCCAGGGGGACACGATGACGCGGAAGTCGTCGTCCAGGCCCGGGATCGCGTACTCGGCGGTGTCGATGATGACGTAGTCCTCGTCGCCGGTCACGCCGCTGGTGAGGAAGGCGCGGACGCGCTCGTCGAGGGCGCGGCACTCGTCCTCTCCCATGAACAGGAACACCGGGACGCCGGGCTCGAGCAGCTCGAGCGTGCCGTGGAAGAAGTCGTGCGAGGTGATGTGGCGGATGCGCTTCCACTGCATCTCCTCGAGCAGGCACATGGAGTACAGGATGGTCTCGCCCCACAGCGCGCCCGAGCCGATGAACATGGTGTAGTCGGCCAGCGCGTACTTCCTGGCGAGCTCCTCGGCGCGCGGCTCGAAGCGCTTGCGGATGTCGAGCATGTCCTTCCAGACGTCCTTCGTCTGCTCGATGAACAGGTCGAACTTGGGGAAGCAGCCGCGGCGGTTGAGCAGGCGCAGGCCGAAGCAGTCGGCGAGGTAGTAGCCCTTCTCGCAGCCGCCGGCGCCGTGGTCGGAGGCCATCATGACGCAGTTCTCGGCGCCCACGGCCTGCCCGATCTTGCCCTCGGGGTTGGTCATGGCGAAGACGCGCACGCCCATCTCCCTCATCTTGCCGACGGCCTCGAGCACCTCGGGGGTGGTGCCGGACTCGGAGGCGGTCAGCACGACGGACCTGTCGGTCATGCGCTTGTGGCCCATGACGTTCCACTCGGCGGCGTGGATCAGGTAGACCTCGAGGTCGCGGTCGCCGAACTTGTTCATGAGGTACTCGAGCTGCATGAACTCGTCCCAGGTGCCGCCGACGCCCATCAGGAAGACGGCGTCGTAGCCCTCCTCGTGCACGCGGTCGGCCAGGGCGGTCATCTTCTTGCCGGCCTCGTAGACGTTCCTGCCGTCCTCGAGGTAGCCCTCCTGGTCGAAGTGCATGATCTCGATCTTCTCGGTCTCCTTCATTCCCGCTCCTTTCACGAGCAGTTTGAATTGTCGCACGGAATGAACGGGCTTGCCGCCCCGTCGCACCGCTTAACCTTGTGGACATCTTGGCCCCAAGCTCAACAATTCAAAGGTTCTTAATACCAGTGAACGATTACAGGTTAGCCGTTTTTAATACCGATTTTATGATTTCATCCTCCCCTCTCGGTAGACGGTCAGTTTTTGCCGCTCATCGGTCAAGCGACATATATCCGTAAAAACGAGCGCCCCCGCCATGCGCAGGGACGCTCTAGACGCTAATAGTTGTAGGTATATCCGCCGGCGTCGCCGCGGGTAAAAGACTTGGCATGCTCGATTGCCTGCCCACTCGAGTCATAGGTCAGGCCTTCCAGCACGAGCGCCAGATCGCCCGGCTCAAGATTGAGCAAACTCGCATCGCGTGCGCCCAGCGCCTCGATATCGAGTTTCTCTACCGACTGATCTGGCTTGCGTCCCAACATATCGTAGGTCTCGAACAGGCTGAAGACCGAAATGTCCACGTCTTCGATGCCCGGAAACAGCAGGCACGGAATCAGTGTCATCTCGATCGATACGGGCTCACCATCGATGCAGTTGAGGCGGCGCACCGAGTAAAGCAGATCGTCCTCGGCGATGCCAAACAAGTCGGCATAATACGGGCCGGCGTAGCGTTTGGAGCGCGCCAGGATGCGCACCGACGGCGTCGCGCCCGATGCCAAAACCGACTGGCGGAAGCCGCCCTTGCGTTCGTGCTCGTCAAACCACTTGTGTCCCACAAAGGCGCCTTTGCCCTGCACGCGACGAATCTGGCCACTTTTGACCAGCTCGTCCATGGCGCTTCGGATTGTCAGGCGTGTCGTGCCAAACTCCTCGGCCAGCTCGTTTTCGGACGGAATCATCGAGCCCGTCGGGTAGTCGCCGCGCTCGATTCGCTCCGCAATGCAGCGGCGAATTTGTTTGTAAACCGGCAAGTCTTCTACTGCATCAGCCATTCGACACCCACCTTCGTCGCAACGCCGTCTGCCTCGCCGTTATCGGCAAAACGATACTTGGTCGGCAGAATCACGGACTTGCAATACTCGACAAAGCCATCGTTCTCGTCACGCTCGTGCGAAGCCTTGTAAAACACCGGCGTGCCCTCCTGAGCACCCAGCAACTTGGCCTCGTCGGCGTTCAGACGGCTGATGGAAATATGCTCCTTGCCGTGCGCCACATGGACATTCCCCTCTTTGAGCAAAACGTCGTAGAGGCTTTCCTGCTCAAAATCGTGATCGGGAAGCGAGGGGCACAAAGACAGATTGACGTGAGCCGTCTCGATCGATGCCGGGGAACCGTTGACCACACGCACGCGCCGAATGCAGAAGAGCGGCATGCCCAGGTCGATCTGGGTTTTTTGGGCAAGATCGATATCGGCATACACGACCTTGGACCAAACCAGGCGCGCGGTCGACTTTGAGCCAACCCTCTCCACCGCCTGCGTATAGTTCCATGTTTCCTGAAAGATGTTCAGCGGTTTGGGAGGACACACATAGGTGCCCGAACCGCGGCGGCTTTCCAAAGTTCCGCACGAAATAAGGCGCGTGATCGCAGCACGCAACGCCGTGCGCGACACGCCCAGCTCTTCACAGAGCACACGCTCGGCGGGCAGCCGGTCGCCACTCTGCAGGTCATAATGTTTGATATACCAAAGAATGCCCTCAAAGGCGCGATCTTTGGGCGGAATCGCATATGGTTCACTCGACATGGGCAAGACTCCTCAACCGTTTGATGCTGCAGGAATCATTGCTCCGGACGCCTCATGGCGTCGAAGGCTTCTTTGATCTGCTCCGCAACGTTCCGATACGACCGATATAGGCCGGAGTCTCGCTTGACTTCGCCCGCGGTCACCGGAATCTCAAGCTTCGAAATCTCATCCTTGCCGGTTTGCACGGCAACGATGACACCCATACCAAGGCACATATTACGCTTGGCAGCGTTGTTTTTGGTAGCCTGAGCTGGATTAATCAAAATCTGCTGAGCCAGTTCGCGTTTGCTGAGCTCCGGCACATCCTCGGGATTTCCGGTCTCGGCAATCTCGCACTGCAGCACATCCGCATAGTCAAAAATCTTCGGCTCGCCGCCGCGCTGATGCACGGCCCACTTGCGGCGCGTGGCATCCTGGTAGATAGCCGGCAAAAACGTAAACCGCGGTGGGTCCAAAATCGTATCCGTGATGGTAAACACATCGGGATCAAAGGCATCCTGCGGGTTTTTCTTCTTGAACAGCCCCATATCAGCCTCCCGTACTAGCATTAAACAACTCAAGCCGAATATAGCACCAATTTCAAGCCACCGCTTTACCGCATCGGTGCGCGGCGTCTATAGCTCGCCCAGCGGAAGAGTTCACGGACGAGGGCCGGGGTGCCTGCCTTGTTTTGAGAAGTGGGCTCCGCGAACTTCTCAAAACAAGGCAGGCACCCCGGCCCCGCCGGTAAATAGCGGACACTCCGCATACAATCTATGCAAACAAACAAGTACGCTTAGCTACATTCGGTAAGATCGAGCACGCTGCCCTTCACGATAAGCGCCGGCTCCAGAACGACTTCTTCGGCACGCCTGCCGCCCCTACCGGCAAGACGCTTGGACATGCAGCCAAAAGCATGCTCCGCGAGGATACCTGGATCCTGCTCAATCGCGGTCAGCGCCGGCTCAAAGAGAACGTCGGCGGCCGAGTTGTCGTAACTCACCACCGAGATGTCGCCCGGGATGCTCTTCCCCATCTCGTGCAAGCGCTTGAGCAGACCGAGGGCGATGTTATCCGAGCTTGCGAACACAGCGGTAGCATCAGTTGCGAGCACCGCCTCCGAGGCCTCGTAGGCACTCGGAATGTAGTACTCGCTCTCAAACTCCAAACGTGCGTCGATAGGCAGGCCAACCTCGCGCAGCGCGCGCTCATAGCCGGCAAGTCGCTTACGCCCCGTATTGGAACGGCGCGCGTTAACCAAGCAGGCAATGCGACGGTGACCCTGCTCGATCAGATAGCGAGTGGCCATGTAGCCACCCATCTCGTGGTCGAACATCACCTTGTCGCACTCGAGCCCCTCAATGGCACGGTCGACCATCACGGCAGGGATAGGCAGATGGCTGACTTCTTCGCGCAGGGCGCGGTCGTCGGAGAACTCGTCGCCCACAACCAGGAAGACACCATCAACGCCGCGCGTTACCAGCTGGCGCAGCAGCTCCAGATCGTCATCGGCGCTTCCACCCGAGCTGGTAATGAAGAGCGCATAGCCATCCTCGCGGCAGCGCTTTTCCAGGCTACCGGCGAGCGAGGCAAAAAAGCGGCTCTCGATGTTAGGGACGATAAGGCCCAGCGTGCGCGACTCGCGCATGACCAGACTACGCGCAATCTGGTTAGGAACATAGTGGTTGCGCGCCGCGACCTCCTTGATGAGTTTGCGGTTTTCTTCCGAGATGCGACAGGGCCGATTATTGAGCACAAGCGAGACCGACGAGGGGGAAAGCCCCACCTCCTGGGCGATCTGCTTGAGGGTGACTTTGTTGGCCATCTCGCTCCTTCCGGGTTTACGCGCAATCTCTTGAAAGTATAGCGACTACCCCTCTACCTCGGTGATAAACACTTTACCAATCCGGTAGACGGCTGTTTTATCGCCGCCAGCGCACCAAATCCGTCCGGGTGGGGTATATTGCAATCGATTGATGACAACGACCACCAAAAGGCGGATATTCGTATGCACGAGAACGACTTTTTTAACGAGGACCTGCTGTGCGCGCTTGCTGGCGTTGCCGGCGAGGACAACGTGCTGATGAGCGAGCCCATGCGCGAGCACACCACGTTTAAGATCGGCGGCCCGGCCGACGTCTTTGTCACGCCCGATACCGAGCAGGGCCTCGTCGCCACGCTCGACACCTGTTATCGCTGCGACCTGCCGCTCACCATCGTGGGCAACGGCTCCGACCTGCTCGTCGGCGACAAGGGTATCCGCGGCGTTGTCGTGGCGCTGAGCAAGGGCCTCTCCGACATTACGGTCGACGGCACGCATGTCACGGCGGCAGCCGGTGCCTTGCTTACCGGCATGGAGCCCATCTCGGGCATCCCCGGATCGGTCGGCGGCGCCTGCTACATGAACGCCGGTGCCTACGGTGCCTGCATGGCCGATGTGCTGGAGTCCGTGCGCGTCTACAAACCCGCTCGCCAGCTCGACGACGGCACCCGCGGTAGCGGCAACATCATCGAATTCGATGTCGACGAGCTCAACCTGGGCTATCGCAAGAGCCGCATCGCCGACGACGGCTTTATCGTGCTTTCGGCCACTTTCAATCTCGCCCCGGGCAACGCCGCGATGATCAAGGCCGACATGGACGACTACCGTCAGCGCCGCGAGGACAAGCAACCGCTCGACATGCCGAGTGCCGGCTCCACCTTCAAGCGCCCCGAGGGTTACTTTGCCGGCAAGCTCATCATGGATGCCGGCCTGCGAGGACACGCCGTTGGCGGCGCGCAGGTAAGCGAAAAGCACTGCGGTTTTATCGTCAACGCCAACCACGCCACCGCCGCCGACGTTGACGAACTCATCCGCCACATCCAAACAACCGTCAAAGGCCAATTCGACGTAGACCTAGAACCCGAAGTCCACCGAGTAGGCGAATTCCTCTAAAAAAGAAGGCCCCGAAAGGGGCCTTCGCCATATTTATTCAGATAACCCAGTCCGGTGTGTGACGCATTGGACCCGAGAGGTCCGTGGCTGCCCGAAAGGCATTAGGTTGATCGCGAGTTCCGCACGAGCCGGAGAGCACTTAATGTGCTCTCCGTACGAGCAGGACTGTCCGAGCAGGCAACCTAATGCCTTTCGGGCAGCCACGGACCAACTTACTTCAAACCGCAGCTACGACAGCGCAATACCGCCAAGCCAGCCCCAACGCACGCCAGAGCCAGTGCCATAGAAGCTAATAAACGAATCGAGCGACTTAGACGTAATGGCACCCTCGTTGCTCATAACGATGCCGCCGCCAACGTAGATACCCACATGACCGTAGATGAGGCCCGGAGCACCCGTGCCGCTGTGCGAGGAATCGGCCACGATCATGCCCACCTGCAGCGCCGAGCGGTCGGAGCTATAGCACCATGCGTTAAACATATCGCATGCGTTACCGCCAAAGTAGCCAACGCCGGCGTTACGGAAGACATTGGTAACCCACGCCGCGCACCAGTTCTGACCCGGCGAAGGCGTGGAGTAGCACGCGTTGACGACGGCCTGCTGTTTGCCCGAGCCGGCATTCTGTTGCGGGGTTCCGGGCGCATACGATCCGCCACCCGAGCTTGAACCACCCGAGTAGGAATTGTTCTTGTTCGCGGCAGCGGCAGCCTTCCTAGCGGCCTCCTCAGCCTGGGCGGCAGCGAGGATCTCGGAATCGCGCTGAGCCATGAGCTCCTTGACGTCGTCGGAAAGACCGTTCAGCACGGTCTGGACTTCTTGCTGCTTGGCCTGCATATCCTGCATCTGAGCCGTCTGCTGGTCCTTGAGTTTTTCCAGGTCGGCCTTTTGTGCTTCGAGCTCGGTCTTCTGTGCGTCGAGCTCAGCCTGAATCGTCTGGATATCCTCGATGGCATCGCGGTCGCTCTTGTTGATCTTCTCAACGTAATGCGCGTTGGCGACGAGTTCCTCAAACGAGCCAGAGGCCAGCAGCAGCGACAGGATGTTCGTGCCGCCGGACTTGTAGCTGGCGGCCACGCGATCGGAAAGGTCGTTGCGCTTCTTCTTGAGCTCGGCCTTCTTTTCATCGATCTGGGCCTGCGTGCCGTCAATCTTGCCCTGGACATTCTCGATGTCGTTGAGGGTCTGGGCATTCTTGTTGGCCAGCGCCGCATACTCATTTGCGATGCTGTCGAGCTGGGCCTGAACCTCGTCGAGCTGGGCCTGGGCGGCATTCAGTTTATCGGTGGTTTCTTTGGAAGCCTCCGCCGCATGGGCGCGAGCGGGCAGGCCAAAAAGAACTGCCGCAGAAGCGGCGCCGAACAGGGCCTTGAGGGCAGTGCGACGCGAGAGCTCCTGAGAAAGGATGGAATCGCTGTTTGGTGACATATGTACTCCGTTACATGCTTATTTATATGTCGCTCAACTCATACATATTAGCGTACATATGGCGCGTCCCAACGATTTCCACGAACGGCAGGAAACTGCAAGGTCGGCGGCTCGTAAGCAAGTGCCAAAGATCAGGTTATGCGTACGCAAGCTCTTCTATGAGTACGTTAGCACAATCCTCTGCTTTTCCTACAGCGCACGATTTGGGCGTCCCTGCCTGCGCTATACTCCCCTGAAGAAGTGTTCCTGATTCGATAGGAGACTACATGTCCAAAGCACTCGACCCCAAAGACACCTGCGTCCTCGTTACCGGTGGCGCCGGCTTTATCGGCTCGCACACCGTCGTTCAGCTGCTCGAGGGTGGCTACCAGGTCGTCATCGTCGATGATCTCTCCAACTCCAGCGCCGTCGCCGTCGACCGCGTCAAGACCATCGTGGGCGACGAGGCCGCCAAGAACCTCACCTTCTACGAGGCCAACGTGCTCGACCGCGATGCGATGAACAAGATCTTCGATACCCATCAGATCGACCGCGTCATCCACTTTGCCGGCTTTAAGGCCGTCGGCGAGTCGGTGAGCAAGCCCGTCGAGTACTACCACAACAACATCGAGAACACCCTGGTGCTCATCGACGTCATGCGCAACCATGGCTGCAAGTCCATCATCTTCTCGAGCTCCTCGACCGTCTACGGCGACCCGGACAACCCGCCCGTCACCGAGGAGGATCCTAAGAAGCCCGCGACCAACCCCTATGGTTGGACCAAGTGGATGATCGAGCAGATCCTTATGGACGTCCACACCGCCGACCCCGAGTGGGACGTCGTGCTGCTCCGTTACTTCAACCCCATCGGCGCTCATCCGTCGGGCCTGATCGGCGAGGACCCCAAGGGCATCCCCAACAACCTGGTGCCCTATGTCGCCCAGGTCGCCGTGGGCAAGCTCGAGGCCGTTCAGGTCTTTGGCAACGACTACCCCACCCCCGACGGCACCGGCGTGCGCGACTACATCCACGTGTGCGATCTGGCCTCTGGTCACGTTGCCGCCCTTAACTGGATGAACGGCAAGACCGGCGTCGAGATCTTTAACCTGGGCACCGGCACCGGCACCTCGGTACTCGAGGTCGTCGCCGCCTTCTCCAAGGCTTGTGGCAAGGAGCTGCCCTACGTGATCCGCGAGCGCCGCGCCGGCGACATCGCTGCCAACTGGTGCGATGCCTCCAAGGCCGAGCGCATGATGGGCTGGAAGGCCCAGTACGACATCGCGGACATGTGCCGCGATAGCTGGAACTGGCAGAGCCACAACCCCAACGGCTTCGCCGACGCCGAGTAGCAAAAACCTACATACCGCTCTTGCCCCGATCTCACGTTGTGAGGTCGGGGCTTTTTCATGGCATGTAGCCATTCGCCGAAAATCGACCAACTTTTTTATCTTGCCTGTACATGTTTAAACAACATGTTTTACAATAGGCGTATCAGATCAGAACATCGGAGGCGGACTGCACATCCATCGGCAGGCCGACCCCACAACAAGAAGGTTGGTGAGCGCATTCATGGAGCGTGCAAGCGGCGTCCTCATGCCCGTCTCATCTCTGCCCGGACCATACGGAATCGGCGGCTTTGGCTGGAATGCCTACGACTTCGTCGATTTTCTCGCCTCGTGCAAACAACATTACTGGCAGATTCTGCCCCTTACGACGACCAGCTATGGCGATTCGCCCTATCAGTCGTTCTCGGCCCGCGCTGGCAACCCCAACTTTATCGACTTTGCCGAGCTTATCGAGGCAAGGTATCTGGAGCAGCGCGATATCGATGGCGTGTATCTGGGATCCGACCCCAGCAATGTCGACTACGGTGCTATCTTTGGCGGTCGCCGCCAGATTCTCGACCGTGCCGCCGAACGCTTCGTGTCCAACAAGCCAGCCGATTTCGACGACTTTGTCCAGGCGAACGAAGACTGGCTCATTCCCTACTGCGAGTTCATGACCGTCAAAGAGGAGTGCGGACTCAAGGCCTTTTGGGAGTGGCCCGCGGAGCTCCGCACCCGCGGCGAGGCTTCCGCCAAGGTCTGCGCCGACCATCCGGCGCGTATGCTCTACCACCAGATGACGCAGTACTTCTTCGATCGCCAGTGGAGCCGCCTCAAGGCCTATGCCAACGAGCGCGACATCCTGATCATCGGTGACCTGCCCATCTACGTCTCGCGCGACTCCGTCGAGATGTGGGCAAGCCCCGAGCTCTTTAAGATCGACGCCGCCGGCAATCCCGTGAGCGTCGCCGGCACGCCGCCCGACCAGTTCTCGGCCACCGGCCAGTACTGGGGCAACCCCATCTACGACTGGGACGCCATGGAGTCCGACGGCTTCTCCTGGTGGGAGGGCCGCATTCGCGCCGCCCTCGACATGTACGACGTCATCCGCCTGGATCACTTCCGCGGCTTCGAGGCCTATTGGGAGGTGCCGTTCTCCTCGCCCGATTCGTCCTACGGTTCGTGGACGCAGGGTCCCGGCCTCAAGTTCTTCAAGACGCTCGAGGAAAAGCTCGGCACGCTGCCCATCATCGCCGAGGACCTGGGCTTCCTCACCCCCGGCGTCATCGACATGCGCGACAACTCGGGCTTCCCCGGCATGAAGATCCTGCAGTTTGCCTTTGAGGGCACCAACTCGTACTACCTGCCGCATAACTACATCGCCAACACCGTCGCCTACGTGGGCACCCACGACAACGAGACGGCGCGCGGCTGGTTTGAGGGAACGGCCACCCCGCGTCAGCGCGAGCAGACAGCCCTGTACACCCATCAGCAGGCCGGCGAGCCCATCACCGACGCGCTCAACCGAACCATCGCAGCCAGCGTGAGCGACACGTGCATCTACACCATGCAGGACCTGCTCAACTTGGGCAACGAGGCGCGCATCAACACCCCTGCCACACTGGGCGGCAACTGGACCTGGCGCATGCTCGACGGCGCCATCACCCGCGAGCTCGAGCACAAACTCACCGACTGGACCGAGACCTACTTCCGCATCCCGTCGGAAGCCGAAATCGAGCTTCCTCAATAGGAGCTACCGCGCCCGACCCCTCCCCAACGTGCGGACGCGCTTGCTTTTCCCGCGCGAGGCCACCCCAATCCCCTCGCGCGGGCTTCTTATGAATTGCAGACATGAAACAACCCATCACAGGAGAAAACATGCCCCAAATTAACCTCATGGAACTCGCCGAGCAGTCTTTTGGCACCTCGCTCGAGCAGCTCGACGACCGTCGCATTTACAAGCTGCTGGTCAAACTCGTGCAGGAGCGCTCCGCCGCCCGCCCGCTCAACAACGGCAAGAAAAAGCTCTATTACATTTCCGCCGAATTTTTGATCGGTAAGCTGCTCATCAACAACATGATCGACCTCGGCATCTACGACGAGGTTAAGGACCAGCTCACCGCCGCAGGCCACGACCTCAACAAGATCGAGGAATTCGAGGTCGAGCCGTCGCTCGGCAACGGCGGCCTGGGCCGCCTGGCCGCGTGCTTCCTGGATTCCATCGCCACGCTGGGCTTGACCGGCGATGGCGTGGGCCTCAACTATCACTACGGCCTGTTCCGTCAGCGCTTTGTCGACAACCAGCAGAAGGCCGTCCCCGACGAATGGCTCGGTGAGCAAGACATTCTAGTCGACGATGACCGCTCCTACACCGTCGAGTTCGGCGATTTTGCCGTTACCTCCAAGCTCGTCGACATCGATGTGCCCGGTTACGGCCAGCCCACCAAGAACCGCCTGCGCCTGTTCGACCTGGCGAGCGTCGACGACGGCCTGGTCCCCGGCAGCTCCATCGACTTCGACAAGACCGAGATCGCCAAGAACCTCACCTTGTTCCTCTACCCCGACGATTCCGACGAGCAGGGCCGCCTACTTCGCATCTATCAGGAGTACTTCATGGTGAGCAACGCCGCCCAGCTCTTGATCGACGAGGCCGTCGAGCGCGGCAGCAACCTGCACGATCTGGCCGATTACGCCGTTGTCCAGATCAACGACACGCACCCCACCATGGTCATCCCCGAGCTCATTCGCCTGCTCACCACCGAGCACGACATCGAGTTTGACGAGGCCGTTACCATCGTACGCTCCATGGTCGCCTACACTAACCACACGATTCTTGCCGAGGCGCTCGAGAAGTGGCCGCTCACCAGCCTGCAGAAGGTCTCCCCTGCCATCGCCGACATTATCGTCAAGCTCGATGAGATCGCGAAGGCCGAGCACGATGACCCGCGCGTCGCCATCATCGACGAGCACGACACCGTCCACATGGCCCACATGGACATCCACTTTGGCTTCTCCATCAACGGCGTAGCCGCCCTCCACACCAAGATCCTGGAGGACACCGAGCTTCATCCGTTCTACGAGATCTATCCCGAGAAGTTCTCCAACAAGACCAACGGCATCACCTTCCGCCGCTGGATTCATGGGGCCAACCCCGCGCTCGCCAGCCTGCTCGACGATGTGATCGGCACCGACTGGCGCAGCACCGGCGATCTGAGCAAACTCGCCAAGTTCGCCGACGACAAGGACGTTCTTGAGCGCCTGGCCGCCACCAAGGTCGAGGCCAAGGCCATCATGCGCCAGTTCATGGCGCTCGAGCAGGGCGTGACCATTCCCTCCAACGCCATCATCGACGTCCAGGTCAAGCGCATCCACGAGTACAAGCGCCAGCAGATGCTCGCGCTCTACATCATCTGGAAGTACCTCGATATCAAGAACGGCAACAGACCTAAGCACCCCGTCACCATCATCTTTGGCGGCAAGGCGGCGCCTGCCTACACTATCGCGCAGGACATCATCCATCTGATCTTGACGCTGTCGCAGTGGATTGCAAACGACCCCGACGTGGCTCCCTACCTGCAGGTTGTCATGATCGAGAACTACAACGTCACCGCCGCCGAGCGCGTGATCCCCGCCGCTGACATCTCCGAGCAGATCAGCCTGGCCTCCAAGGAGGCGAGCGGCACCTCCAACATGAAGTTCATGCTCAACGGCGCCCTAACCCTGTGCACGCTCGACGGTGCCAACGTGGAGATTGCCGAGCTCGTGGGCGACGAGAATATCTATACCTTTGGTGCCTCGTCCAAGCAGGTCGAGCAGCTCTATGCCGACGGCACCTACAGCGCCGGTGCACTTTACCGCAAACCCGGCATTAAACTGCTGGTGGACTTCATCACCAACCCCGCCTTTATGGCGACCGGCAACGCCGAGCGCCTGCAGCGCCTGCACGACGACATTAAGGGCAAGGACTGGTTTATGGCCCTGCTCGACATCGAGGAGTACATCCAGACCAAGGAGCGCGTGTTGGCCGACTACGAGGACCAGGACGCCTGGATGCGCAAGGCGCTCATCAATATCGCCAACGCCGGCACCTTCTCGTCCGACCGCACCATCTCCCAGTACAACGACGAGATTTGGCACCTGAACTAATTTCGCTTCCCTTACCCATCCTCTTGAGAAACGGAGCCGCGGCAACGCGGCTCCGTTTTTTGTGCCCCTGTGTTGTCCGTGGCCTGCCTCGACCAAAAATCTCGACCTGTAACATCTAGCCGACAAAATTGAGTCTACCTGTTACAGATCAAGACGGAAGGACAGGCAGCTCGACGCTGTCTTAATCTGTAACATCTAGGCTCAATTTGGCCCTCTACCTGTTACAGTTCGAGACAAACAAACCTACAGACAACCCCGATACAAAGAAAGGCTCCCCTCTCGCCCAGTGGACGGGAGGGGAGCCTTATATGTGACCGCGGCAAAAGGATGGCAATACCGCAGTCGCCCAAAGGGAGGGCCTGGATGCACCGGGCCTAGATTAGGTTCTTGCCAGATACCTTATCGAAGAGATGGGTCGCGTTCTTCTCGAACTTGAACCAGATGGTGTCGCCAGCCTTGAGCGCGCCCTTGGCCTCGAGGTCGACGACGGGGATAATCAGGACAAACTGGCCGTCGGGAGCGGTCACGTGGACATGCTCGGTCGAGCCCATGAGCTCGGTCACCTCGACGGTACCCTGGAGCGCGCCCTCCTCGCCCTTGTCGGCAAGCAGGATCTGCTCGGGACGCACGCCGGCCGTAATCTCCTTCACGTCGCCGCCGTCCCAGTTGAGGGCAAGCTGAGCGCAAGTCTCGGGGGCGAGCGCCACGTTCATATCCTCGGTCTTGACGGTAAAGCCGTTACCCGAGCGCACCAGCTGGGCATCGAAGAAGTTCATCTGCGGCACGCCGATGAAGCCGGCGACGAAGATGTTCGCGGGATGGCTAAAGACCTCCTGCGGCGTGGCGATCTGCTGGACAACGCCGTCCTTCATGACCACGATGCGGTCGCCAAGGGTCATGGCCTCGGTCTGGTCGTGAGTAACGTAGATGAAGGTGCCCTTGATCTCGTGACGCAGCTTAATGAGCTCGGCTCGCATCTGGTTACGCAGCTTAGCGTCCAGGTTGGACAGCGGCTCGTCCATCAGGAAGACCTTGGGGTCTCGCACGATGGCGCGGCCGATGGCGACACGCTGACGCTGACCGCCGGAGAGCGCCTTGGGCTTACGGTCGAGATACTCGGTAATACCCAGGATCTCGGCAGCAGAGCGAACCTTGCGGTCGATCTCGTCCTTGGGGACCTTCTTGAGCTCAAGCGTAAACGCCATGTTCTCGTACACCGTCATGTTGGGGTACAGAGCATAGCTCTGGAACACCATGGCGATGTCGCGATCCTTGGGCGCCACGTCGTTGACGCGCTTGCCGTCGATGAGCACGTCGCCCGAGGTAATGTCCTCCAGGCCGGCGACCATGCGCATCGTCGTGGACTTACCGCAGCCAGAGGGGCCAACGAGGACGATGAACTCCTGGTCGTGAACGGTGAGGTTGAAGTCCTCTACAGCGAGCACACCGTCCTCGGTAACCTTGAGGTTGTGCTTCTTCTCCTCGGTCTTCTTCTTTTTGCCAAAGAAGCCCTTCTTTTTGGACTCGTTGTTGGGATACACCTTCTGAACATGTTTGAGAACGATCTCGGCCATGTCTCTACCTTTCGATATGCGGCGCCACGCTGAGGGGCGCCGCAGAAACTTGCAAAACAGTTACGGCATCAGCCCTTGACGGCACCTGCCACCACGCCGTCGATGATGTACTTCTGGCAGAGGATGTACATGATGACGATGGGGATAACGACCATCATGATGCAGGCCATCATGGGGCCGAGCTCGACGTGGCCGTAGCCGCCGCGGAAGTACTGGATCAAAATAGGAATGGTCTTGTACTTGGTGGAGTCGAGCGTAAGGTAGGGCAGAAGATAGTCGTTCCAGACCCACATGGTCTCGAGGATGCCGACCGAAAGATAGGTGGGCTTCATGATGGGAAGGACGATCTTAAAGAACACCTGGACCGGGTTGCAGCCGTCGATCATGGCCGCCTCTTCGATCTCGAGCGGAATGTTCTTTACAAAGCCGGCGAACATAAAGACCGCCAGGCCCGCGCCAAAGCCGAGGTAGATAAAGCAGATGTTGAACGGCGTGTTGAAGCCGATGCGGTCCGCCAAATTGGACAGCGTGAACATGAGCATCTGGAAGGGCACGACCATCGAGAAGACGAACAGGTAATAGAAGAAGTTCGAGATCTTGCTGTTGACGCGCACTACGTACCAAGCACACATGGAGCAGCACACCAGAATCAGCACGACCGACATGACCGTGATGATGAGCGAGTACATAAATGCCGAGGCAAAGCCCTGCTCGTTAAGGGCATGCATGTAGTTTGCGAGGCCGTTGAACGTCTCGGGCGTGAGCAGATCGAATGCCGTGGTGGTGCTGATTGCGGTCGCTTTCTTAAAGGAATTGAGCGCAATCATGAACACGGGGTAGATCCACGCGAGCGACAGAATCGTAAAGAAAATCGAGAGCGCGCGGTTGATAACCTTATCGCGTTTCATTACTGCTGCACCTCCTTGGACCTCGTGGCCTTAAGCTGAATCATGGAGATGGCTACGACCAGGATGCAGAAGATAACCGCCTTGGCCTGACCGATGCCCTGCCATGCGATACCGGCACGCGAATAGAACGTGTTGTAGATGTTCAGGGCGAGCATCTCGGTGGAGTGCGCGGGAGCGCCGCCGGTAAGGGCGAGGTTCTGGTCGAACAGCTTAAAGCCGTTGGTGATGGACAGGAACAGGCAGATGGTGATGGTCGGCATCAGGTTAGGGATCTTAACCTTCCAAAACGTCTGCCATGCCGTGGCACCGTCGACCTTGGCGGCCTCGATGTAGTCGGACGGAATGGACTGCAGACCAGCGATGTAGATGATCATCATGTAGCCGACCTGCTGCCACAGGGTCAGGATGATAAGGCCCCAGAAGCCAGCAGCAGAGTTAAGAGCGATGAGCTGGGCGCCCACGTTGGAGAGCAGGCAGTTGATCAGAATCTGCCAAATGTAGCCCAGCACGATGCCGCCGATCAGGTTAGGCATAAAGAAGATCGTACGGAAGATGTTGGTGCCTTTGAGCGCCTTGCGGGTGAGCGCCTGCGCAATGGCCAGGGCGATCACGTTGATGAGCACCGTCGACAGGAAGGCAAACGCCACGGTAAAGAAGAACGACGTGGAGAACTGCGGATCGGACAGCGCGCGCACGTAGTTCTCGATACCGACAAAGTGCGCGTTACTAATGATAATAAACTGGCAGAACGAGAGATAGAAGCCCTGGATAAAAGGGATCACGAACCCGATCATAAACGCCAGGCACGTGGGCAGCATAAAGAGCGGCCACCAGCGCTTGAGTGCTTTGCCCATAAAAGGGTCCTTTCAATATGCAGGGGGCGGGCAAACCAACGTCTGCCCGCCCCCTGTCGCTAATCAGATAGCTTGGGCAGCAACTGCTTACTCGGAAGCGGCCTTCTCGGTCTTCCAGCCATCGACGAAGGCGTTCTTGACGCCGTCCCACTTGGTGTTATCGGCAGCGTAGGCAATCAGAGCCTGCTTGAGGTTCTTCTTCCACTCCTCGGAGGGAATGTAGACGAAGTCCCAAGCGACGGTCTTCTTGCCGTCCTTGGCCATGGCAACGGCCTGCTGCGAGAAGACGTTGGTAGTCTCCTTGGCGCTCTTGAACGGAGCGGTCAGACCCATCTTGTCGGCGATGATGCTGGTCGGGGTGTCAGCGGTGACGCACCAATACATGAAGTCCTCGGTGGCCTTCTGGGCATCCTCGGAAGCCTGGGAATTGACGCACCAGTAGTTCTCGCCGCCGGAGCACAGGCCCTGGTTCTCCTCGCCGTCAACACCGATGTAGATCGGCATCATGCCAATCTGATCGTCGGTCATGCCGGCCTTGACGAGGTCAGAGTAGGCCCAAGAGCCGTTCTGGTAGAAGACGGCCTTGCCGGTTGCGAACTCATTGGTGGCGTCGTCGCCGGTCTTGGAAGCAAGCTGCGAAGGATCGCAGGTGGAGTCGGTGATGTACAGGTCGAAGATCTGCTTGTAGTTGTCGAGGAACTCACCCTTGATCTCGTCGTCCTCCTGGTTGTGCTCCTTCTCAAACTCGTAGTAGAGCGGCATGTTGGCAAGGTGGGTGGTATAGCGCCAGCTGGAGGAGTCGTCCATGCCGGCGGAAGTGAAGGCACCCTCGACACCAAGCTCGTCCTTGCGGGCCTGGATGTCATCGGCACAAGCCTTCAGCTTGTCGAAGGAGTTGATGTCCTCGGCCTTGTAGCCAGCCTTCTCGAGCAGCTGCTTGTTGTAGATGATGCCGAAGCTCTCCTGGACCCAGTCGATGCACACATCCTTGCCGTCGGACTGCAGAGCCAGGGAGTCGTCAATGAGCTCACCGCGGAGCTTGGTATCGGACAGGTCGGCGCAGTAATCCTTCCAGTTCTTAAGACCGGTGGGGCCGTTGACCTGGAACAGGGTCGGAGCGGAGCTCTTGGACATCTCGGACTTAAGCTTCTCCTCGTAGGTGTTGGAAGCGGCGGTCACGATCTTGACCTCGACGCCCTTCTCCTTCTTATAGGCCTTGGCGATCTCCTTCCACTCCTTGTCGACCTCGGGCTTGAATTGGAGGAAGTAGACCTCGGCAGCGTCACCAGAAGCAGAGGAGCCGGAGCCGGCAGAACCACCGCAACCCACGAGGCCCAGACCAAGAACTGCAGCCGCGGAACCAGCAAAGCCCAGGAACTGCCTTCTGCTCATTTCGTTCTTCATTACAATCCACCCTTTCACACCGTGGCGGCACCCTTTGCCGCCGCCTTCGGAGATTGGCTCGGGGACTTTGCCCCTTTTGCTGATTTGAACGATACGCTATTTGGCTAGTTGTTTGAACAAGTATTACTAGAGCGGTAGAAAAACTTCGGTGAACGGTAATTTCAACTTGATACTTGACAAGTTTTGTATAAACAATTATTTGTTATCTAATGCAGAGAAAACGCCCGGTCAAGCCGATGTACCGTCGGTTTGACCGGGCGTTTTCTCTTTGAGGCCATGAGTCTCGTCAGGCTGCGAGCTAGCCGGCTATCGCTTGGAATTGACGCGGTAATGGAAGATCTCGGGGTGTGTGCGAGTGTGCGTCACCTCAAACAAGATGCCATCCGAGGTGTACGACTGACTCTCCATGACGGCAACGCAGTTGTATTTGCCGAGGTCAAGATAGCTGCAGTCCTCATCGTTGGCGAGCTCGACACTCACCGTACGACGGCTCGCCATCACTTTGACACCGCGCTTGTGCTCCAGATAGCCGTAAATAGAATCTGCCGCGATCTCGGGAGTCAGGCCCTTGGCGATCGACGCCAAAAAATAGCCATGGTCCACTTGGCGCGCGTTGCCGTTGAGGCTTCGGACACGCACTACGCGAATCAGCTCCTCGCCCACCTTAAAGCCCAGGCGACGAGAGAGCTGCTCGGTGCAAATCAAATGGTCAAAGGACTTAACGTCCGTCGATGCAACGGCATTGTTGCGTTTTGCGAACTCGCCAAACGACTCAACCTCTTCGAGTGCGCCCAACATGTCGGTTTCGCCCTTAAGCCAAATAACGCGCACGCCCTTGCCGTGTATGGGCTGCACAAACATCCCGTCGGCCAGCATACCCAAGGCGCGGCGGACGGTATTGCGAGTGCATCCGAACTCCGCGGTCAGCTCGGCTTCGGTTGGCAGCATCTCTTGAAACGCATAGGTCCCATTAATGATGCGCGAGCGTATTTCTCGGTAGATTCCTTCGTATATCGCTTTTGGCATTGTTTCACCTCTACATTATTCATTTCCGGCTAGGCACGATAGCATTTCTTAAAGTTGTTTAAACCGAATATCGGTAAAGCGACAGGATTTAACCGTTGACGGTTTCTGTCATGCCCAAATCGGTTTCGCTCAAAACTGCCGGTACGACAATCGTCTGGTCCTCTACAATGAATCCATTGTTTAAACGTTTCCCCACGCGCAACGCGCCTCGATATTCGGAAGGCAGAACATGCTGCAAAAAATCCAACGCTTTGGCGGGGCAATGTTCGCGCCCGCCATGCTGTTTTCTATATCAGGCCTCATGGTCGGCGTCTCCGCTCTCGCAACGACTGCGGACATCGTCGGCGATCTCGCCGTATACGGAACCCCTTGGTACGTTTTCTGGGCTATCATCCAGCGCGGCTCGTGGACGGTCTTTAAACGCCTCCCGCTCCTTTTTGCCGTAGCGCTGCCCATCGGTCTTGCCCAAAAACAACCGGCTCGTTGCTGCCTCGAGGCTCTCGTCGCCTATTTTGCCTACTGCTTCTTTTTGAGCGAGATCATTAAGCTGAGCGGAGACAACCTTGGACTTGAGTACCCGTCATCTTTGACCTCCGCCAGCGGTATCACCGTCATCGACGGCATCAAGACGCTCGACACCGGCATTATCGGCCCGCTGGCGGTATCGGCAACCGTCGTCGCCATCCATGACCGCTTCTACGATGCCAAAATTCCCGATTGGCTCGGCACCTTCTCGGGCTCCTCGCTGGTCTACCTCATCAGCTTTTTTGCCGTGTTTGCCCTTGCCGCTATCTCGGCCGCCATCGTGCCCTACGTATACGATGTAACTGATACGCTGCGTCACGCGCTTGCAGGCGTCGGTCCCTTTGGCGTGGGCATCTTTGTCTTTTTAGAACGAGCACTCGAGCCCTTTGGCCTGCACCACCTGCTCTACATGCCGATCTACTACGACAACCTGGTCATTAACGACGGCATCTACGCCACGTGGAGCAGTTTGCTCCCCATCCTCTCCCATAGCACGCGCCCCCTTAATGAACTTGCGCCGTGGGCCGGTTTTACCGCCACCGGCTGGGTCAAGCTCTTTGGCCTTCCTGCCATCGCAGCTGCGTTCTACTCCACCGCAAAACCCGAGCGCCGCGCCGGCCTCAGGGTCATCCTTGCTCCCGCCATCATCGTCTCGGTGGTTTGCGGCGTTACCGAGCCACTCGAGTTTCTCTTTATGTTCACCCACCCCGGGCTCTTTTTGCTCTACGCCGTCTTATCGTCTTGCCTTGCCACAACCATGAATCTCTTTGGCATCGTCGGCATCTTCTCGGGCGGCCTCATGGAGATGGCAGCCTTCAACTTTATTCCGCTCATGCGCATGCATGCCGGTGCCTATCTTTTGGCGCTCGGTATCGGCCTTGCCTTTAGCCTCATCTTTTTTGTGAGTTTTCGAGCACTCATCTTGATCTATGACCTTAAGACGCCGGGCCGCGAGGATCATGTCGCCAATCGCGCGGCAATCGATCGTTTAACGGAAAGCGGCTTTGCCAAAGAGCAATCTCCCAATGACGAGGTCAATAGTCAATCCGATCAAGATCACGTCCTCGCTGAGCGGGTAATTCAGCTTTTAGGTGGCGTTGGCAATATTGCGGGCGCAACCAACTGCGCCACGCGCCTGCGCGTCGAGGTCGCAGACCCTTCCATCGTTGCAGATAACGCGTCGTTTGTCGCGGCGGGCGCCAAGGGCCTCATCATTACGGGCAAGACCGCCCAGGTGGTCATCGGCATCTCCGTTCCCCGCGTTAAAGAGCATTTTGACCAGATCATGGGCCTCGAGCCGGGATTTGTGCCCACCGCCTCGGCCTCCCCTGTCGCCAGCCCAACCCACAAGCACGGCGATATCTGCTTCTTCGATATCGACGGAACGCTCGCCTGGCAAGACCCCAGGCTCGCCCAAGACCTTCCCGAAGACGAGCGGGACCTCTCCCCCTATCCCAACGAGGCGGTTTCGCAGGCAATCCGCGAGTTTGTCGCCAACGGCAACATGGCCTTTATCTGCACGGGACGCACCCTGAGCTGCATCCACCCCAAACTTCTTGAGCTGCCCTGGACCGGCATCGTCTGTCTTGCGGGCGGTTACGCCGAGATCAACGGACACGCAATTCGCGATCTGTCGATGACGCCCAGTATGCTGCAGCGTCTTGCCCCCTACCTTGAGCAATCGAGCGAGGTCATCCGCTTTGAGGGCCTCAACGGCGTCGTGCGCATGAGTGCCGATGCCCCCGATGCTCCCGGATACGCGCGCACCCTGGGCGACGCAGTCACGCAGCTGCAACATTACAGTGTCTACAAGATCTTGATGTCTACACCGCTCGCCAACCACATCGCTCAAGATAAGGCACTTGAGCCGCTGCTGTGCTTTAACGAGCTCGAACTCGAGGTAACCGAAATCTCGCCCCGCGAATGCACGAAGCGCGGGGGCATCCAGTCTGTACTCGACGCCCTCGATCCCCACCACGGAACCGTATACGGCATTGGCGACGCCAGCAATGACGTCTCGCTGATGAACGCCGTCGATGTCGGCATTGCGATGGGCAACGCACCAGACTATCTCAAAAAGCGCGCCGACTACATCACCGACTCGGTCGACAAAGATGGCGTCGTCAAGGCGCTCGAGCACTTTAGGCTTATATAAGCAGCCGGCACGCGCACGCGTCCCGTTTCCCCAAATCGCCAAAACAGACGCGCCGGCAACTCCAATGTGGCAATATGGTATCTGCACACCGCAACGATGTAACCCAAGAAAGAATGCGAGAACCCGTGTCCAGTCCGTTTACCAGCTTTTTAGCCCAACACTTTGACCAGATTAACGACTATCTGGCCACGTTCTTTGACGGACAGGCGACCTCTGCCGATATCGAGCGCTACCTGTACGCGCCGCTCTCGGCTTTTACGGCCAACGCCGGCAAGCGCCACCGCCCGCTTATCTGCATGCTCGCCGCAACCGCAGTGGGCGGCAGCTTTGAGAGCGCCCGCAGCGCCGCGGCAGCTATCGAGCATTTCCAGTCGGGCGCGCTGATCCACGACGACATCGCCGACAACGGACAGCTTCGTCGAGGCAAGCCCTGTATGCACCTTACCGAGGGCACGGGCCTTGCCATCAATTGTGGCGACCTGGCGCTCACCATGGTCACCAAGACGGTTCTCGACGACCCTACGCTGGAGTCCGACGTGAAGCTGCGCGTGCTCCACGAGCTTACCGAGATGATCGTCCGCACCATTGAGGGTCAAGCACTCGACCTGGGTTGGGTCCGTGACGGGCGCTTTGATATCTCGGTTGATGACTACCTGGACATGGCGACGCACAAGACCGCGTTTTACAGCGGAGCCACGCCGCTTGCCGCCGGAGCCATTATCGGCGGCGGCAGCGATGAGCAAATCGAAGCGCTGCGCGCCTTTGGCCTACACACAGGCCTTGCCTTTCAGATTCAGGACGACCTGCTCAACCTTGTCGGCACTAAGGAAGCCGCCAACAAGGACTTCCGCACCGACATCACCGAGGGCAAGCGCACGCTTGTCGCCGTACACGCCCTGTCAGACGAGCGTTATCACGACGAGGTCGAGGCGATTCTTTCCTCGGGCACCGATGATCCCGCGCAGCTCGCACGCGCCGTGGAGATCTTCCAGGAGACCGGCTCTATCGATTACGCCCACACTTACGCGCTCGACCTGACCGCCAAAGCCAAGGCCGCTATCGAGGACGTTGAGCTTGATTCGCACGCACGCGAACTGTTCCTCTCCATGGCAGATTTCTTTGTGGAGCGACTCAACTAGCGGGGGTTGCAAAACCTGTCGGCAGCGCATTTGGGTACAAGTTGCTACACTGTTGAATGTATGTTTATGCATCCCTTTGCGTCGTCTATCCGACAGGCGCTCAAATAGTACGAATGATACGCCGAAAGGGGTTCGTTCATGGAACCTATTACAACGGGCATGCAGGGAGCAGCCGTCGAGGACGTGCAGTCTCGTCTCCTGCAGCTCGGCTACACGATTGATGCCACTGAGGTCGCCGACAAGCACTTTGGTGCTACCACCGAGCAGGCCGTTAGCACCTTTAGGCTCGACAGCGGTCTTGCCGCCGGTCACGCCGTCGATATCCCCTGTTGGAGTGCCCTGGTCGACGCTTCGTATAAGCTGGGCGACCGCACCCTCTACCTGCGTATGCCCAATTTCCATGGCGCCGACGTGCAGGCCCTGCAGAAGGCGCTCAACGTTTTGGGCTTTGCCTGCGGCGAGGACGATGGCTACTTTGGCCCGCACACCGAGGCGGCCCTTCAGCAGTTCCAGGAAAACGTCGGTCTGTTTGCCGACGGTATGGCTTTCCAGGATACCTACGCCTATATCAACCGCCTGCATCACGTGTGGGAGGGCAAGCCCTCGGTCACCGAAGCCGAGTCCCGTATCGGTTTTGCTCGCGCCGCCAACGTGCTCGAGCGCTTCCAGATTGCCGTTATCGGCGAGGACCCCATCGCACGCAGCGTTGCGTCGCGCATGTGGAATATCGCCACGGCAACGACCGACAACAGCGGCATGATGCTCTGCGACTCCGAGGTCCCAACCGACGTTGACCTGGTGCTCGAGATCGCAAGCGACGAGCTGCCCGCCGACGCCGCACCGCGCGCCACGATTGCCCTCGCCGAGTGCCACAACCTGGCCCAGCGCATCCGCACCGCCAATGTCGCCGCGCAGCAGAAGCCGGCTCGCATTCGCATTGAGCTCACGGGCATGACGCGCTACAACGGCACCTTCACGGCCAGCGACGCGCAGACACTCGCCGTACGCCTACTCGACGGCGTTTGCGATGCCCTCGCAGATTAGGTAAACTAAACGAGTTGCTTTTGGGCAACACCACACATTGGGACGTAGTTCAACGGTAGAACTCCGGTTTTTGGTGCCGGCTGTTGGGGGTTCGAATCCCTCCGTCCCAGCCCTTAAGAACACAGCGCTCCAGGCCCTTATGAACCTGGAGCGCTTTCTTGTGGGCAAGCGGAGGAATTCGAACCCGCAAGGGTGCGGAGCTAAGGAAACGCGAAGCGTTTTCCAGCGCAGCACGCAAGGAGCGAAGCGACGCAGCGGCACGCGGCCGCCGACCAGGCGGACGCGAAACCCCTCCGTCCCAGCCAAGGTAACTAAGCGCCCTGGGCTTTCATCAGCCCGGGGCGCTTTCTTGTAGGCAAGCGGAGGGATTCGAACCCGCAAGGCAACACAACTTCTCGTCCAGCACGAGAAGTTTCAGCCATATCTTCTCGTTCTACACGAGAAGATAAAGGTAGATTTTCAGGCATGTCCCAAAAATCTACCTCCAAAAGATAAGCGCCCCAGGCCCATTAAGACCAAGGGCGCCTTACATCTAGAAAATATCAGCCCAGTTCCGAAAAGCGAGCCGCTTGCGACAACCAAGTGCCGCGTGGCCCCGGCGGGCCGGGCATTAAGTTTGTCGCGAGTTCCGCACGCAAAGAAGGCCACTTAATGTGGCCTTCGTCTTGCGCAGGACTGTAGAGCAGCAAACTTAATGCCCGGCCCGCCGGGGCCACGCGTCCCTAATTGTTCAGCATGCGGTCGAAGCTTCCCGAGTCGCCATCCCGATAGTCGGCGGTCATCAGAATCTCCTGCGGGATTCGTCCGCCCTCACGCAGCACGTTGCGGAACTGCACGCGCGTAACCATGGGCAGGTCCTTGATCGTCGCCGCCAGGTTCTGCGGCACGCCCTGGTTGGCAGCCGCGGGCTCGCACGCGCCGCCGGCCTTCACGCGACGCTTGTGCTCGGCGAGCATGGCTCGATACATACCGGCATGCAGGCGAATCTCAACGACGTTGGCGTTACGAGCCTGCTCGACGATGCGCGCACCCTCACGATCGATGTCGCCCACGTAGTAGATATAGGTAAAGCGATAGCCGATTTCGGCCAGGTAATCATCCAGTGCGTGCGAGACGCTCGCCTTGCAGCCGCCGCCAAAGATTACGCCGCCCACCTTGGTACCAAAGAGCTTGGCATGTTTACGTCCGCGCAGGAGCTTGACGATCTCGTCATAGGTATCCAGGTTCTCGACCATAATGAACGGCTTGTCGGCGCCCAGCGTAAAGAAGCCCGTAAAGTGCACCGGACGGTTGGGGGCGACCTTGATCGCCTGCATGCTGATGCCCTTTTCGGTCATACGCCTGATCAGGCGCTCGCCATGCTTGCCGTCAAAAGCCTTTTCGTCATTGAAAATCTGGTAGGCGCGCTGGCGGCGCGAGGCAACCGGAGTATCGGCACCGCGGTTTTGCTCGACCCAAGCCTGGATGATTGCGATTTCCTCGGCAATCTTGCGATTGGACATCTCGTTGTGCTGAGCGCGCTGTGGAGCTTTCTTGCCGTCCTTGCCCTCGACCTTAACGATCTGGGTCTGCTGTTCCTTAATTTTGGAGAGCGCCGTGGGCGTGGGGACGACCTTGAGCAGCTGCCTGCCCAGAACGCGGGCCAGGGCAAACGCCGAAACCTCGCCATGGGTAGTCGACTCAGCCTGCTGGGCAGCCGTATCTGCTGCGGCAGACTCGGGCTTCTTCTGAGACTTGCGCTTAGAATCGCCTTGGACATTGCGCTCACGTTTCGAAGTAGACGCCTGCTTCTGCGAACGCTCGGGCTTGCCCCCCTTCGCCGGCTGACGCTTGGGCTGCTCCATCGGAGCATCCACCTTCGCATCTTCGTCGCGCGGCGCCACATTCTCGGCGGCATCCTGAGCGTTAGAGCTGCGACCGCCACGATGACGACGACGGCGAGGCTTGCTCGAAGCACCCTCCCCCGTCTGTTCAACCGCAGGTTGCTGGCCCTGAGTCTCCGTATCGGACGCAGTCTGCTCATCAACAGGCTTCTGTTCACGAACTTCCGACTCGGCAGGCTTCACGGCCTTCTCGGCCCGCGCCTCCGGAACCTGATTAACCTTTTCCTGACGCTTTACGGGGTACGCGCGACCTGCAAAGCCGCGACCGGGACGGCACGAGTCTGAGGCCTTCTTGGCCGGCTTCTCGGAATCGTCCGCAACCTCGGCAGCCTCTTCGGCATCGCGCACAACATCCTGCTGCTCGGCCTTAAAATGCGCACCGCGACGACGCTTGGGCTCCTGAGGCTCAGCGGACTTTTGCTCTTTCACAGGCTCCTGCGGCTCGGCGACAGGCTCGTTCTCAACAACCTCGGTAACGGTAACGGCCCCATCCTTTTGAGCCACAGCACGACGGAAGCGTTCCTGTTGGGCGCGGCGCTGAGCATCACGCTTTCCGCCTCCGCCAAAGCCGCCTCGGCCCGCCTTGGCGGTAAAGGCACGCACGACATGCTCATCGAGCAGCTCGTCAGTATCGATATGCTCACGCGGGGCAACTTCTTCCGCAGCAGGAACCTCAACGGAATCCTCGACAGGCTGCTCCTGGGCATCATGAATCTCGGCATTGATGGTATAGAACGCCGGGCGGCCGTTAATGCCGCTGCCCTCGATCTTGGTAACGATTTTTGCCGCGATAAGCTCATCGCGCATCGCCTTGGTATCGCACTCCTTATCCACGGAGCGGAAGATTTGCGCCAGCGCGCTCGACTTGATCTTGAGTGCCTTGCGGCAGAGCAGGTCGTAGGCAACCAGCTTTGCCCGCTCGGCAGAAAGCGACGTTTGTCCGCTCAGACGCTCAGCCAGAGCATCGACATTTTGTTGGTTATCGGAATATACCGTCTTGGCCACGGGGCCCCTTTCATATGCACACATATACGTTTATATGGTACAACGCGCGCCCTTATCCACGCAAAACATCTGCGAGAACACTCGAGCGTCACCCGCTTTTGCATGAAAAAAGACCGAGCCCGCGAAGTCGCGGACCCGGTCTTTCCGAGTCATATAGATGTGACGTTCAACTCGTCAGGTCGACTAAGCCTTGGCGGCCTCGGCGTCGACGGGAGCCTCGGCAGCCGCAGGGCGGCCGTACTCGGCCTTGCCCATCTCGGACCACTCGGGCTCCTCGTCGGGCATGGAACCGGCCTCCTTGCCGAAGAGCTCCTTGAGGCAGTTAACGGCAACGATGAGGCCCAGGACCATCAGCAGGACGGCGAAGACAAGCTGCAGGCCCTTGGTGGCGGCGACGGAGACGGCGGCCGTGGTGGCGGTAGCCGGGATGGTGCCGAAGAAGCCGTAAGCCTGGACAGCGGCCATGCAGCCCATGGCGCTCTGGACCAGCGAGGTGAAGGTGCAGCAGAGCAGGAAGACGACGGGCACGTAGAGCATCCAGCCCTTGCGGCCGGTGCACTTGCAGAACACGGCGAGGGTGATCATGGTCATGCCGCCGAGCAGCTGGTTGGAAGCACCAAAGAGCGGCCAGATGTTGGCATAGCCACCAAAAGCGAGGGCGAGACCGGGAAGCAGGGTAACGACCGTGGCGAACCAGGGGTTGCCGAGGACCTTCATGTAGCCGGCCTTGGACTCGATGGCCAGGGCATCGTTGGTCTGGGCAAAGAACTCGGAGAACGAAGTGCGGGCGATGCGGGCGACGGCGTCGAGCGAGGTCAGGGCCAGAGCGGAGACGTTCATGGTCATAAAGACGGTAGCGAGCGTGCCGTCAACACCGAAGGCCTGCATACCGCGGGAGATGCCAGCGGCGAAGATCTGGAACGGGGTGGAAGCGACACCGGCGTTGAGGGCGCCGGTACCGGCGGTGTTCATGTCGGAGAACATGATGCCAGCGACGATGATGGCAAGGATGCCGACGAAGGACTCGACAATCATGGCGCCGTAACCGACCTTGACGGCGTCCTGCTCCTTCTCGACCTGCTTAGAAGAGGTGCCGGAAGAAACGAGGCTGTGGAAACCGGAGAGAGCACCGCAAGCGACGGAAACGAACAGGACCGGGAACATCATGCCGGAGGCAGTGGAGAAGCCGGTGAAGACCGGAGCGGTGATAGTGGCCTGACCGTTGACGCCCAGGACGACGATGCCGAGGACAGCGCAGACGATCATGACGATCATCATGATGGAAGTGAGGTAGTCACGCGGGGTCTTGAGCATCTGGATGGGCATAGCGCCAGCGAAGACCAGGTAGACCATGACGACGGCGAACCACTGGAACTTATCCAGGTAGACCGGGAACTGCATACCGACGGCGAACATGAGAACCATGAGGACCACGCCGGTGACGAACTCGGCAGCGCCGGTGAGGTTGAACTTCTTCTGGGCCCAACCAAAGGCGATAGCGACGAAGGTGAACAGGATGGAGATGGTACCAGCGCAGCCGGCGGCATAGGACTTGGTGAAGTCGATGGCACCGGTAGCAGCACCAGAAGCGTCAACGGCCGGGGTGAACATGAACGTCTTGCAGACCATGTCGGTGAAAGCGGCGATGACGATGATGCAGAACAGCCAGCAGAACAGCAGGAACAGGCGACGGCCGGTCTTGCCGATGTACTTCTCGATGAGCTGAGCGAGCGACTTGCCGTTGTTCTTCATCGAAGCGTACAGGGCACCAAAGTCGTGGACGGCACCAAAGAAGATGCCGCCGACGAGAACCCAGAGCACGACGGGCAGCCAGCCAAAGGCCATGGCGACGATCGTACCCGTAACAGGGCCAGCACCGCAGATCGAGCTGAACTGGTGCGAGAACGCGGTGAAAGCGGAGACGGGCGAGAAGCTCTTGCCGTCCTTCATGCGCTTGGCCGGCGTGAGGGCCTCTTTGTCAACGCCCCACTTGTTGGCCAGCCATCGGCCATAGCCCAGATAGCCGCAGGCGAGCACCGCCGCGGCCACAACCATGAGCAAAACTCCGTTCATTACATTTCCTCCTCTAAAAAGAACTTCCTAGACATAAAAAATGAGGGCCGTCGGTTGCGCTCGACGGCCCTCATCTTCATCAGCCGCCCGTTATCGTACGGGCTAGCTGTATGTGCTAACCCGCATCAGATAATTACTACGCTGATAATGTTTAGCTGATGCGTGAACATGTCTAAGAAATCCTCTTCAATCATGATGCGAACGATCCGTGCGTGTTCACATCCCCCAGTGGTTGAAAAGGAGTATGAAACTTTAGTTACCTAAAGTCAACGCAAATTTGTAATGAATTTTCAACTTTTTTTGATTTCTCGGTATAAAACGCCACTGACCTCGGACTTTACCCCACGACAGTTTTTGCATGCGAGATGCCCCTGAGAGCCGCGGGAGCCGGGCGGCGCATATGAACTTTCCTGCTCTACAGTCCTGCGCAAGACGGAAAGCACATTAAGTGCTTTCCTTTGCGTGCGGAACTCGCGATAAAGTTCATATGCGCCGCCCGGCTCCCGCGGCTCTCAGGGGCTCCCATCCCAAATGCGGAGCAAAGCTCCGCACACCAACTTTTTCTTTCAGCTAAAGAACGCCGAAAATTCGACGCTGGCTTGTTAACCTTGTTGGACGTTGTCGACGCCAAACCAGCTCAGAAGCTATATCGATACAGAAAGGTCCCCGGACGGAGGGGCCGGATATAAGGTTTATCGCGAGTTCCGCACGCAAAGAAGGCCACTTAATGTGGCCTTCGTCTTGCGCAGGACTGTAGAGCAGGAAACCTTATATCCGGCCCCTCCGTCCGGGGACCGCGCCGTATCAGCTACAGCGTCATGTTTGGATCGGCGTCGATGTCGAACGGCGAGATTTCACCTCGGTCGAATTTACGGCGGGCGACCTCCGCGATCATGGCTGCGTTATCGGTGCAGGCAGACAAGGGCGGCACCGTCACGCGGATCCCCTGACGACCGAGCTTCTTGATCATCATCTCGCGCAGATGCGGATTAGCCGAGACACCGCCGCCGATGCAATACTCCTTGCATCCGGTGGCATGCAGCGCGTTCTTGGCCTTCTTGTACTGCACGTCAAAGACAGCTGCCTCAAACGAAGCCGCCAGATCGGGCAGGTGAATCGTGCGCCCGGCCTTGGTCTCCTGCTCGATGTAGAGCGTCACGGCCGTTTTAAGACCCGAAAGCGAGAAACGATAGTCTCCTCTGCTGTTAAGCGCACGGGGGAAATCGATCGCCTTGGGGTTGCCCGTCTCGGCCAGCTTAGAGATGATGGGGCCACCGGGATAGCCCAGGCCCAGCGCCTTGGCCACCTTGTCGAAGGCCTCGCCCACGGCGTCGTCGAGCGTCTCACCGAGCACCTCGTAGTCGCCCCACGCCTTCACGTGCACGAGCATGGTGTGCCCGCCCGAGACAAGCGTGAAGATGAACGGCGGCTTGAGGTCGGGCTGCGCCAGCAGGTTGGCAAACAGGTGCCCCTCCAGATGGTTGACGCACACGAGCGGCTTGCAGGCAGCGTAGGCAAAGCCCTTGGCGAAGGCGACGCCAACCACGAGCGCGCCCACCAGGCCCGGACCCTGTGTCACGCCCACGGCGGCAAGCTCGCTGGGGGCAATGGCTCCATCCTCAAGACCAAGCGATGCTGCGGCATCCTCGAGCGCCGCATCCACGACACTCACAATCACTTCGACGTGTTTGCGCGAGGCGATCTCGGGCACCACGCCGCCAAAGCGGGCGTGAAAATCAATCTGCGTCGACACCTGGTTGGCCAGCATATTGCCATCCGCATCGATAATCGCCACGGCCGTCTCGTCGCAGGAACTCTCGATAGCGAGCACTAGGCGGCGGCGCTCAATTTCGGCACGCTCCCCCTCGGAGCGCCCAGGAGCAGGCAGCGGCCATACGCGCTGCTCTGCCGCCGTCGGCTCGGGCGAAGCATTGTCGACCGGAAGCACCAGGGGCAGCGGAGCCGTCATGACGATGGCATCCTTGCCGGCACCATAGTAGCCGCGGCGCCGTCCTGCCTCGGTAAAGCCCAGAGCGTTATAAAGCGCGATCGCTCCCTCGTTGCCGTCCTCGACCTCGAGCGAAGCCGTGGTGCAGCCGAGCATCTGGGCATCATAGCTCACGTGCGACAGCAGCTTGCGGGCAATGCCCTCACGGCGATGTGCCGGGTCGACGGCGACATCCAGAATCTGCACATCACCGTCCACGACCATACCGCCGGCAAGGCCCAGCAGCTTGCCGTCGTCGTGTGCCACCCACCAACTACGCGGCGCAGCGACGTCCTCGCCCAGTTCGGACAGGAACATGCCCGGCGTCCACGCCTCGTGTCCGGCACCTTCAAAGCAGGCAGCCTCCAGCGCGCTCGCGCCCTCGGCATCCGCCGCGCCCATGGGACGGAACTGCAGATGACGACCGGCGAGCTCATCGGCAACGCCCGTAATTTCGCTCTGCGCACTCTCGGCAAGACCAAGACGCTTGCGCTCGTTTTCCTCGGCATCCGAAAGGCGCGTGTAAATCGGCAGGACGCGAGCCGGATCGCCGTCACCCGCAGCGTGCGCGAGCAGCAAGCCCTCGCCCGAAGGCCACCACAGGTCGCGCTCCACGCAGCGGGCGGTCTCGTCCTCACCCAGCAGCTTGCCATAGCGCACGAGACCGTCACCGGTCAGCTGAACCTGGTCCCAGTCCGCTGCTCGGCGCCACTCATCGAGCGCCACGGCGGCCTTGACCACGTGTTCGCGCTCAAATTGACGCTCGGGACCCTCATCGACCAGCATATACAGCGCCGGATATACCTCACCGCGCATAGCATCGGCCAAGATACCAAGCTTGCCGCGCACGCCAGCCTTCCACGCCGTCCAAGCGCAAGCGTCGAGCGTCGACACGCCCAGCAGCGGAACATTGGCACCACGCGCGAGGCCCTTGGCAGTGGAGATGCCGATGCGCACACCCGTAAAGGACCCCGGGCCGCGACCGACCACATAGCAACCAACATCGCTGCGATCCAGACCGGCTTGAGCCAGCACGCCATCAACGGTATTCACGAGCTCAACGTTGGCGTGACGGCGACACATGTGGTCGCCACTCACGAGCTTCGTCTCGCCCGTCTGCCCATCAATCCAGCTTGCCGCGCAGGCAAGCATGTCGGTCGAGGTATCGAGCGCCACCACCAGCGCGTTGTCGTTATGCAAGCTCATCTTGTACAGCCTTATCAATCAAATGGGAAAGCTCCATTGCGCGGTCACCGTGCGCCTCAAGCGTTATCGTTCGCACATCGCTGTCGCCCTCATCACGCTTGAGCGTCACCGAAAGATACTCATCCGTCAGCTCGTCCTGGAATTGTTCGCCCCATTCCAGCAGGCAAGCACCCTCATAGCCCAGCACATCGAAAATGCCCGTATCCTCGAGCTCGTAGGCATGCTCCAGGCGGTATAGATCAAAGTGAAACAGCGGAATACGACCTTGATCGTGAACGGCCATGAGCGCAAACGTAGGACTCGTAACCATATGCCCATCGCCCAGCCCGCGCGAGACGCCCTTGGTAAAGTGAGTTTTGCCCACTCCCAGGCCACCGGTCAGGATAAGCACATCGCCGTCCTCAAGGCACGGTGCAATTAGCTCGCCAAAGTACTCCGTATCGGCAGCGCAAGTCGTTTTGTAAGTACCTACCCCCAGGCGCTCCAGGGACATATATGCTCCTTATTATTCCGAGGCGTCCTCTGGTGCGGGATGTCGCTCCAGATAATCGCCCAGCATCTTAAAGTCTTCCTCCAGCAGCTCCTGCCACGCCGGATTGCGCAGCGCTGCTGCCGGATGAAAAGTGGGCATTACTACAAAATGCCCCATCTGGTGGAACCTGCCGCGCAGCTTAGTAATGCCAATCTCGGTCTTAAGCACAAAGTGCGTCGCGGGGTTGCCGAGCGTCACGATAATATCAGGCCAGATGCTTCGAATCTGCTCACGCAAAAACGGCGAGCAAGCCAGCACTTCCTCGGGACGCGGATTGCGGTTTCCCGGCGGGCGGCACTTAAGCACGTTGGCAATGTAGACGTCTTCGCGTTTGAGCCCCGCCAGCGACAAAATGCCGTTGAGGTCCTCGCCTGCCGCCCCCACAAAAGGCTCGCCCTGCAAATCCTCATTGCGGCCCGGCGCCTCACCAATAAACATCACGCGAGCGCGGGGGTTTCCCACGCCAAACACGATATTGTGACGCGACTGGTAGAGCTGGCAGAGGTGACAATCGCCCAGAACGGCCTCAATCTCCTCGAGTGCGACCTCACGTGGTGTCTGATGGGTATGGCCGGGGATGTGCATGACGCCCATAGCGGCTCCTACACGTAGACCTTGTCGAGACGCATGCCAAAGCCGCAGGCGACCTCGTAGTTAATCGTTCCGCGCAGTCGGGCCATCTCGTCCATAGTGATCTCGGCATCGCCATCGCGGCCGACAATGATCATCTCGTCACCATACTCGGCCTCGGGAATCTCGTGTGCCGGGTTGGACTGAATGGCGACCATAAACTGGTCCATGCAGATATTGCCAACCTGATGCACGCGCTCGCCGCGATACAGCACATCCATACGATTGGAAAGCGTACGCGATAGGCCATCGGCATAACCGATCGGCAGCGTGCAGATCTGAACGCGCGTACGCGGTACGCGGTAGGTAAAACCGTAGCCCACGCCCTCACCCATCGCAGGGTGTGCCACGCGCGTCACACGCGCATGGACGCTCATAACGGGATCAAGCTGCATCACGCGGCCACTCAGCTCGCACGGCTGCATGCCATACAAGCCAACGCCGGCGCGGATCATATCAAAATGCATCGAGGGGTCGAGCATCGAGGACGGCGTGTTGGCGCAGTGCACGATACCGCACTCAAAACCCGCATCCTTAATGGCCTGAACGGCCTCGGTAAAGCGCTGACACTGCAGCTTGTAGTCCCAGCCCGAAGGTTCATCGGCCGTGGCGAAGTGCGTAAATACGCCGTCGCACTGAATACCGCGATGGAAATTTATACCGCGGACAAAGTCGAGCACCTGCGTGTAGTGAACGCCGATACGATTCATGCCCGTCTCGATGGCGAGATGATACTTGCCCACTTTGCCCGCCGCGACGGCACATTCGCCATACGCAAGAGCAAAGTCAGACGTATAGACCGAGGGCATGATATCAAACTCGAGCAACGTCGGAATGGCCTCGATAGGCGGCTCGCTTAGGATGAGGATGGGTTTCGTAATCCCGCCCTGTCGGAGCTCAACGCCCTCGTTAACCGTCGCCACGGCAAACATGTCGGCACCGACCGAATACATGATCTTGGCGCACTCAACAGCTCCATGACCATAAGCATCGGCCTTGACCACGCAGCACAGGCGCTGACGTGGATTCAGCAAGTTCTTATAGGCCCTCGTGTTGCGACGGAGCGCCCCGCGGTCGATCTCAACCCAGGACCAGCGCGTCAAATCGGCTTTATTCATGATTAGTCATCCGACCCTTCGTCCATGATTCCCAGATCTTCGAACGCATCCTTTGCCGCCAGTTCCATGGCAGGACCGATCAAGTCGATAAGATCGGTCGCGATGACGCTCTTCTCACCATACTCCGTCGCCGCGGCAAAACCGGCGTAGCTGTGAAGTGCGACGGCGTACGAATACAGCAACTCCCAACGATCCATCTCGTCGCGCATGGTGGCAAGCGTGCCGGCCAAAATACCCGCGAGAACATCACCCGAACCGGCAGTTGCCAGAGAAGCCGGACCCGAGAGCGGCAGCAGCACACGCTCAACGCCACAGATAGCCGTCGTCGGCCCCTTGGCAATGACCACCAGATTGTCGGAGCCTGCAGCCCAGACAACCTTCTGCGCGGCCGCAATCGCGGTACCAAGGTCGTTCACCTCGTCACCGGCAACCAGACGCGAAAGCTCACGATAGTGCGGCGTCATAACCAACGGCTGCTCGCGACGATACATCTCGGGATTACTATCAATACCGTCAATGGCAATCTTAGCAAGGCAGTTGAGTGCATCGGCGTCCAAAATAAGCGGCACATCAAGCTCGAGCAAGCCCGAAACCACCTGCATAGCGCCGGCAGATGTCGTCATACCGGGACCGCACAGTACACAGCTGTACTTCTTTGCAATCTCGCACACAGTCATGCGCGCAGCGGCGCCAAAGGAGCCGCGGGAATCAGACGGAATAGCAAAGACGGGAATCGAAGGAAGTGCCATGCGAATAAGATTGGCGCAGGCGTCAGGAGCCGCGACTGCCACGTAACCAGCACCCGCGCGAGCTGCAGACTTGGCCGCCATAATGGCAGCACCAGGATATTGCGCAGATCCGGCGACAATAAGCACAGAGCCACGGGAATACTTATCGATATTCGAAGGTAGTGGAGCAAAGTAATCAACTAAGTCACCGGGCTCGACAATCTCGGCGGCGTGGTCGACATCATCGATGACCTCGTCAAGACGGTCGTAAAGATTGCCGCAGATCGAATCGCCAGCATACTCAGGGCCATCAGCGCTATACAGACCAATCTTGGGCGCAATCATCGTCACCGTATGCTCGGCACGAATGCAGTCGTCATCAACAACGCCCGTCTCGGCATTCAGGCCCGAGGGGACATCAATGGATACGACACAATCGGCGCATTCATTGACCGTAGGAATCCAGATGGAGAACGGCGCACGCAAATTTCCGTGGAACCCGGTACCAAAAATGGCATCGACAACAACATCGGCCTTATCGATCAAAACCTCGAGTTCGTCACGCGAGGGGCCGACACAAACGTGCACATCGCGGCCGGCAGTACGACGAGCAACATGACGTGCCAGAGCAGCAGGAATCTCATCCGGCTCAACTGGAGAAACGATATCGACGTCCACACCCTTATGGCTCAGAATATCGGCGGCAACCCAACCCTCGCCGCCATTATTACCAAAACCGACCAGAACGAGAACCCGATCGGGATTGAGCTTCAAGACCTCGTTGGCGGCAAACTCACCCGCTAGCTCCATAAGCTCGGCCTTCGAAGTCCCTTCGCGTTCGATGATGTCCTCGAGACGAACGACTTCTTCGGTACTCAAAACCGGTTTCATCTATGCTCCTAGCGTATCTTGCGAAGCATCGCCCAGGTGCTCCGTCAATGCTGAATTCTGCAGCTGCTCAAGCTCATCTAAAACAGAGCGAGCCTCTTTAAATGTCTGCGCTACGCGTTTCTTGGTACTCACCTTTTCCTCTTTTGGCTTAGGCCGAGCATCTTCGGTAATCGCGATGGCATTCGCAACGGCTAAGTCTCCTGTAAGCGTAATGGAAAGAGCGACCTCAACAACACCCAGCTCTTGAGCGATCTCGAGAGCACGGCCCGAAAGCAGCGCCTTCGGTTTGCCGAGTTTATCACGCGTAACCGAAACATCTTTGCGACCAACGCCTTGACTAAAACCCGTGCCGAGAGCTTTAAGTACCGCCTCGCGCGAAGCAAAGCGGCTGGCATAGTGAGCAGCGGGACGCGATGATGCATCACAATACGCACGCTCTTCTTCGGTAAACACGCGCCGAGCAAACGACGGCGTCTTATCAAGAATTGATTTCATACGGGAAATCTCGACGATATCAACGCCGATACCAGCTTCAGCCATGTTCACCTCCATATCGCACAGACTAAGTTATTGTAGCCCGTTCACAGAAGATGCGACAAACGAGGGTTATAAAACACAGCTACTATGTGAGACAAAAGCCCTTAAACGCAAAAAAGGGGGAGGCCGCGAGGCCTCCCCCTTCTTCAGTTTCGCTGACGGCTCGGT
>CAJMRR010000002.1 GCA_905215835.1 uncultured bacterium
GAGCGGCTGCGGCGCACGGCCTTGGCAACGGCCTCGACGGCCTCGTCCTGACCGATGATGCGCGTCTTGAGCACGCTTTCGGCCTGCAGCAGGCGGCGGCTCTCGCTCTCGGTGAGCGAGGACACCGGCACGCCCGAGGTCACGGACACGATGTCGGCAATCTGGGAGACATCGATGGTGAGCGGGCTGGCGTCGAGCTCGGCCGTCCAGGCAGCCTTGGCCTCGGCGAGCTCAATCTCGGCAGCCTTTTGCTGCTCGGTGATCTCGGCGGCCTTGTTCATGTCGTCGCTCTCGGTGGCCTCCTGCGCGGCGGCCTTAAGCTCCTCCACGCGATGCTCGGCCTCGCGCACCGGCTCGGGCGCGCGGTTGGCGGCGATGCGGGCGCGGGCGCCGGCCTCGTCAATGAGGTCGATGGCCTTATCGGGCAGGAAGCGATCCTGGATGTAGCGGTCGGAGAGGTTCGCGGCGGCCTCGATAGCACCCTGCGTATAGCGCACATGGTGGTGCTCCTCGTAGCGCGGCTTGAGCGCGGTCAGGATCTTGACCGTGTCCTCGACGCTCGGCTCCTCGACATCGATGGTCTGGAAGCGACGCTCGAAGGCCGGGTCCTTGGTGAGGTACTTGCGGAATTCCTCGGCCGTGGTGGCGCCGATAATCTGGAAGGCACCGCGCGCGAGCACGGGCTTGAGCATGGAGCTCGCGTCGATGGAGCCCTCGGCAGAGCCGGCACCGATGATGGTGTGCATCTCGTCAATAAACAGGATGACGTCGTCGGCTTCGGTGGCCTCCTGGATCACGTTCTTGAGGCGCTCCTCAAACTCGCCGCGATACTTGGCACCCGCCACGAGGCCCGGCAGGTCGAGCGTCCAGATATTCTGGTTCATGAGGTTCTCGGGCACGTTGCCGGCTGCAATCTGCTGAGCCAGGCCCTCGACGATGGCCGTCTTGCCCACGCCGGGGTCGCCCAGAATGAGCGGGTTGTTCTTGGTGCGGCGCGAAAGAATTTCCATCATGCGCTGGACTTCCTTTTCGCGACCGATCACGGGGTCGAGCTCGCCGTCGCGCGCCTTCTGCGTGAGGTTGGTCGCGAACTGCTTAAGCGTATCGGTGCCACTCCCCTTTTGCTGAGAGGCATCCGAGCCGCTAAAGAACGGCAGGCCCGCACCGGGACGACCAGCACCGGCGCCGGCGAGCGGACGCTTCTTGTCCTGGTCCTTGGCGGTGAGTTTCTCGATAGCCTTTTTGATAGAGGCGGACGACACACCCAGGCGCATGAGGATGTCCATGGCCATGCCGTTGCCCTCTTCGACGATGCCGATCAGCAAGTGCTCGGTCGACACGTAGGTCTGGTTGTTCTCGCGCGCCACGCGGAATGAACGCTCCATCACGCTGATGACGAGCGGCGTAAAGGCGAGCTTGGCCGCCTCGGTCTCCTCGCTGGGCTCGGGGACCGTGGTCTGGACCTCTTTGAGAGTATCCATGATGTCATCGTAGGAGATGTCGAGTGAACGCAGTGCCTCGGCGGCAATGCCCTCGTCCTCCTTGGCAAGCGCGAGCAGCAGGTGCTCGGTGCCCACCTTATTTGAATGAAGATCGAGCGCTTCTTGCTTGGCCATGGACATGACCTTACGCGCACGATCGGTAAATCTATCTAACATGCTCGTTTCCTTACATGAGTTCATCGAAATCAAAACGCCCGCCCGTCGGCGGCGCTTTTGTCTCTTTACCCACAGGTTGTCTATGTTAACAGCTGGAGGAATATCTATAAACCCGGCTCACATGAATGCAGGTTATGACCGCATCGCGGGACTCACCGCGCGATGCGCGACAGGCGCCCCGCAAGAGAAACCCTAGGCGTCTTTCACCACGTCGGGACTCGTCGCACGCGATGCGCGATAGGCATCGGCCTCCTTGGAGACGCGTTCGAGCAGCTCGGATGTATCGACGCCCTCGACTTGCGCGACCGTTTCCACCGTCTGCATGGCGACCGCCCTCAGGTACGCGCACGCGCTGTCCCCCGGCTGCTCGAGGTCTATCTCCTCGCCGCCCTCCCGGGCAAAGCCGACCGCCATCACAAAGCCCATGATGCCCGAGACCAGAAAGCCCACCGCAAAGCTCGAATCTGCCTTGAGCTCTTCTCCGTCGGGGTGGACGATCTCTCTCACGCGGTCGATGATGATCGTATGGATGCCCTGCACGACCTGCTCGGCGGCACCCGCCCTCATGGTGATGACGACGCGCCGCAGCAGGCAGCGGACGTCGCGCCGGTCGAACGCCGAAAGGTCGCCCTCGCTCGAAAAATGCCAGAGGGCATCGGTGATGAGCTCGTTATCCTGCAGCAGCTGGGCTATGGCGATGGCGACGAGTTCATCGAAATCGTGAAAATAGTAGTAAAACGTTCCGCGATTGCACTGGGCGGCGCGGGTCACCTCGCCAACCGACAGCTCGAAGATGCTGTTGTTCTCGATGAGCTCCCAAAACGCCTCGATGATACGGGTGCGTGCATCGGGCGCATCGGCGTCCTTACGCGGTCTCGCCATGCGCCTCACCGCACCCCTGCGCCTTGGCGTTCATGATGAGCATCTGAAGACGGTTCTCCACGTTGGCGAAGCTCACGTCGGGATCGTAGTCGAGCGGCAGGAACTGCGCCGTGGGATACTGCTCCTTGAGCGCATGGATGAGCCCGCGCCCCACGACATGGTTGGGCAGACACCCGAACGGCTGCAGGATCACGAAGTTGCGGCAGCCGCGCTTGGCGTGCTCGAGAATCTCCGCCGGAATCAGCACGCCCTCGCCCGCATCGAACGTATGGTGCAGGATCTTATCGCTCGCGCGCACGAGCTCGGGCATGCGCGTCGGCGGCTCGTAGAGCGGGCTCGCCGCGCCCAGGCGGTCGCAACGGTCGTGCGCGAGCTCGAACAGGTTGTCCGCCGTGGCGTACCAGGCCTTTTCGGGCAGCGACAGGTCGACGTGGAACTCGCGCGACTGCGCATGCTTGTAGAAATAGGTCTTGCGGATCACGTCGGTCATGCGCGCCTCGATGACCTCGAGCCCGTTGTCCTCGAGGTAGCGCTCGATCTCGTGGTTGGCGCCGAGATGGAAATTGAGCAGGTACTCGCCCACGATGAGAACGGTCGGATGCGGGTTCGAGCGGTCGTACGGAACGGCATCCATGATCGCAAGCGCGCGTTTGAAGCCCGTCGCCTGGCCTCTCAGCCCGGAGCGCTCCATGCCCTCGATAACCTCATCGAGCGCGCGGTCGAACGCAGCGTCCGCCGCGCCCTTCTCGAGCTCGTAGGGACGGATGCGCCTAAGCATGGCCTCGAGGGCATCGATCATGGGAAGACCGTAGGCGATCTGGATGCTCGGGCCAAGGCCGAGCTTGAAGCCCGGATGCGCATTGTGGGCATCGACGTCGTCGTTGGTGAGCACCGGGACATAGTCGTATCCCGCGTCGTCGAGCGCGCGGCGCAGCAGGGGCATGTAGTGCGTCAGGCGGCAGTCGCCGATATACTTGCCAGTCACCACGGCGACGTCGTGCGGGTCGTACTTACCGCTCTCGAGTGCCGCGAGCGCCTCGCCGATCACGATTTGCGCGGGGAAGCAGATGTCGTTGTGCACATAGCGTTTGCCCAGGCGGATGGCATCCTCGCGCCCGATATCAAGGGCCTCGGCGCGCACGCCCTGATTGCGCATCGCCGCGGTCATGAGCCTGCAGAACGCATGGGAGGTGTTGGGGACCAGCGCGATCTTGTCGTGCCGGTCGCGCTTGGTGTACTTGACCTTATACGGGTCGTCGAGCGGATGGACCGCGTGCACCCGGGCGCCCTCGGCACGCTCCTCCGCGCGACGACGGTTGACCGACTCGATAAACGAACGCACGCGAATGCCCATGGGACCGGCGACGTCGCTCTCATCGAGCTTGATCATCATCGGAACCTTGGAGCCCATCTCGCCCATCATGCGCGCGATCTCGTCGGTGAGATACGCATCGTGGCCGCAGCCGAAGCTGCCCATCTGCACGAGCTCGAGCTCGGGCGTCGATGCGACGATGACCGCGCACGACAGCATGCGCGCATGGTAGTTGTTCACGATGTCGATGCGGCTGTTGGAAAGATCGACGTTGCAGACCCCCGGCACCGCATCGGGCGTCAGCACGGGGATGCCGCGCTCAGAGAAGAGCTTGGGCAGCCCGTGGTTGACCAGCGGGTCGTTGTGGTACGGGCGCGAAGCGATCACCACCGCGTAGCCGCCGTCCTCGTGCACGTTCTCGAGCACCTGCCTGCCGCGCAGCTGCAGCTGGTTCTCAAACGTCTCCTGCGCGCGGTCCGCCTGCTCGGTCGCCTTGGCAACCAGGTCGGCATCGATATCGAAGGTCTCCTTGCACCACGCCTTGAGCTGGCGGTTTCGGTCGCCCTCGTCGTACCAGTGGAACAGCGGCGTATCGAACGGAACGCCGAAACGCTCCTCCGGGTTATCGGAATTGCGCATCACGTAGGGGTATCCCTTTACGACGGCGCACATCCACTCGCTGGTAGAGGCGGTGTTTTCGGTGGGCACCGTCGTGATGATGGGCATGAAGATGCGGTCGACGCCGGCGTCGACGAGATTGCGGATGTGCCCGTGGACGAGCTTGGCCGGGAAGCACACGGTGTCGGATGTGACGTGCGCCAGACCGCGCTCGTACATCGCCTTGGTGCTGCGTCCCGAGACGCGCACCTTAAAGCCGAGCGTGCTGAAGAACGTCGACCAGAACGGCATGGTGTCCCAGAACTCGAGCACACGGGGAATGCCGATCGTGACATCGCGCCCCCCGCTGACGGGAACCGTGGGGTACGACTCGAACAGCAGCTTCTCGCGGTCGACAAAGAGATTGGGGGCAGCCGCGGTCCGGTCGCGCCCCGTGCCGGGTGCCTGTGCCTCGCAAGCACCCTGCGGACGCAGCTCCTCCGCCGCGGGAACCTCGCGCACGAGCTCATCCCATGAGATGGCGCCGCCGCGCGGGCAGCGATTGCCCGTGACGTAAAGCGAGCCGTCGCCAAATGCCACGACCGCGCGCTGGCAGCGGTTGTTGCACCGACGGCAGGTAACGCCGCCGAACTCGCGATGCTCGAAGCGCTCCACGGCATCGAGCCCGATAAACGACGTGCCGGCGTCGCCCTTGCGGCATTCCTCGCGCGCGAGCAGGGCGATACCGATAGCGCCCATCAGCCCCGGGTGGGGCGCACGCGTGACGGGTTTGCCCAGATACTGCTCGAATGCGCGCAGCACCGCGTCGTTTCGGAACGTGCCGCCCTGGACGACGACTTTGTCGCCCAGACGGTTGAGATTTGAAACGCGAATGACCTTGGTGAACACGTTCTCGATAATCGAACGGCAGAGACCGGCCATGATGTCGCCCGGACCCTTACCGCGCCGCTGCTCGGAAACGACGCTGCTGTTCATGAACACCGTGCAGCGGCTGCCGAGAACGGCGGGGGCTTTGGACGAAAATGCCTCGGTCGCGATATCCTCAACGGCTATTCCGAGGTTTTTGGCAAAACCCTCGAGGAACGAGCCGCAGCCCGCAGAGCACGCCTCGTTGACGACGATATCGGTCAGCACGCCGTGGTTGAGCCAGATGGCCTTCATATCCTGTCCGCCGATGTCGAGCACGAAGGTCGCATCGGGAACGCATGCGCACGCGGCGCGGGCGTGCGCGACCGTCTCGACCGTATGGTAGTCGGCGTGGAACGCGCGCGCGAAAAGCTCCTCGCCGTATCCCGTGGTGCCCACGGCATCGATCGCAAGCGTGACTCCCGCTGTCTCCCAGCGGTTCTTCAAGCTGACAAGACCCTGTTGGGCGACGTCGAGCGGTCTGCCGTTATTAGACGCGTAGAACGAATCGACAAGCTCACCCGCCTCATCGACCAGGGCGAACTTGGTCGTCGTGCTCCCCGAATCGATACCGAGCGCCACACGCACCGTCTCTCCGGGCGCATACGCATCCGGACCCTTTGCCGGCGTCTCTTTGCCATGGCGTGCCGTAAAATCCGCCTGCTCGGCAGGTGTGGCAAAAAAGGGCTGGGCAAGACGTCCCTCCCCGCTTGCGGGCGCGACCGTCTCGAGCTTATCCAGCCGGACAAAAGCGTCGGGAAGGTCGATCGGTTGGGACGATGCGAACATGTCGGTCAGCGACAGGGCGGCACCGCGCGCGACCATGATCTGCGGATCGCGCGGGACGATAACCTGATCGTCCGATAGATTCAGTTGCTCCCGGAACACGCGGACCAGTGTGGGGTTGTAGGCGAGCGTACCGCCCTCGAAGATTACCGGCGGCTCGATGTCGATACCCTGGGCCAGACCGCCGATCGTTTGGCGGGCGACCGCGTGAAGCGCCGAAAGCGCCAGGTCGGTGGTAGGAATGCCCTCGTTGAGCAGCGGCTGGATATCGGTCTTTGCGTACACGCCGCAGCGGCCCGAGACCTCGTGGACGGTCGTTCCCCGGCTTGCGAGCTGCTCGAACTCGCCCGATTCGGTGCCGACCCCCATGAGCTTTGCCATCTCGTCGATAAATGCACCGGTACCGCCTGCGCACGAGCCGTTCATGCGCATGTCGGCAACCTCGATGTCTCCCTTATCGTTGGTGCGGAAGAAGATCATCTTGGCGTCTTGGCCGCCCAGCTCGATGGCGCAGCGCGTCTGCGGATAGAACCTGCTGATCGCGAGCGCGTTGGCGACCACCTCCTGAACGTACGAGGCGCCCAGCGCGGTCGCGATATCGCGCGCACCCGAGCCGGTCACCGCAACGCGCAGTGACTCATGGGGAAAGCGCTCGGCGAGCTCGCCGAGCATGGCGCGCACGCTCGCTGTCTGACACGCCCCGTGGCGGCGATATCCCCACCACGCCTCGGTCATATCCTCGTGCATCGCGTAAACTTTGGTCGTCGTCGACCCTACGTCCAGTCCTACTAGCAACGCCATAATGCTCCGTCTCTCGCATTTTTCCCGCTAGAGATATACCACTCTACGTAATACAACAGACTGTTGTATTTAAACTCCGTATAAAAAGCGGCTGCCGAAACGCTTCAGCAGCCGCCGAATGCACCAACAGATTGTTCTGCGCGCTAGCACGTCGGGCAACGGAGCAGCACGGGCCCTCCGGTCATGCGCACCGCTCACGCCCGCGATGTCGCCGAGAGAGCTATCCACGCTTAGGGCTCCAACCAAGCAAGTCGCCCGCGCTCAGCAGATCCCTAAGCGAGCTACTCGCACTCAGGAGCCATAGCCTGCTCCAAGAGCTCGGCATGCTCCTCCTCGAAAACCGTCCCCACAGGGAAGGCGCGACGGAAGACGAAGCGGGAAATCGGACCGGCTACCAAAAGGTTCCACGGCAGCGCCATCACAAAATTATGCGGGATGTTGATCATCCAGATCGCGGGCACGGAATACAGGTTCGCAAGGATGCCGCCGGGCATGTGCGTCAGACCCTCACAGGCACCGTACAGCGACATGATGATGACCATGGGAACGACCATGCAGGAGCTGACGGCGAGCGTCATGGCAAGCGGCGAGCTCTTGCCCGGCGTGACCAGGAATTTAAAGGCGAAGCCCTTAGCAAGGGGGCTGGCAACAAACCAGTCGCAGCACATGGCAAAAACGTAGGCAACGGGGAAGCCGAGCCACGCGGCGGCAACAACCTCGCCGTTGATGACCCCATGCTGCAGGGCAACGTTGTAGATGCTCATCCAGAGCACCATGCAAAAGCACATGATAAAGGTGAACAGCAGGCTCTCTCGTTTGTTGATAGGCATAAAGGGCAAAATCCTTTCTGTGTTACGCCGCGGCACCACGCAACAAAAACGGGCGGGCGAGATGGAGCTGTTGGGACTTCATCTCGCCCGCCCGTGATACGTGCGTCTGCGACTACTTATGTGGTGGAACTACCCTAACACAAACGGCGCGCGCTTCGTAAGCGTTGAGTTTATGAAGATGCAGGGCACCAATAATCCCCCGACCCCATAAGTTGCGGTGGAATACGGACTGTTTTGACCCTTTAAGCAGCAATTCAGTCCCTATTTCACCGCAACTCATTTGGTGCAAATGAACCTGCCCCCCTTGTACCAATTAGCTGGTGTGGCGCCAGCGAGGGTCGGTGAGCGTACGCGCCACACCCAGGCCAACAGGCAAAAACGCCACGATGAGCACTGCACGCACAAACCAGCCGAGCATATTGACCGTGTCGAAGGTGCACATGTAATACATCGAGCGATACAGATACAAGCCCGGCACCATAATGACAATCGATGGCACCGTGAGGGCGATACGTGGATAGGTGAGCTTGATTTCGGCTAAGCTCGCGAGCAGCCCTGATACCAGCGCGCCGATAAACGCCGCCGCCTCGGGAGGCATTCCCGCGCTGAGGCCCAGGAAGGGAAGCATCGTCGGCGCATCGACGAGCGTAAGGCGCAAGGTATTGGACACGGCGCCGATCAGCCCAGCTGCCGCGGCCATCTTTACCGGGCTGTTGAACATCACCGAGAAGCCAAATACGCCGATAAAGCTCATCAGCATGCGCAAGAGCGTAAGAGCCAACGGTGAGAGACCAAGCGGGGCAAAATCATCCGGTGCCAGCCCCACACATTCGGCAACCATCCAACCTACGAGGGTCGCCATCACAATAATCGACACAGCATACGAAAGACGTTCAATGCCGCTTCGCATATCGAGCTTAGCGATGTCGAGGCCTGCCGTAATGAGGGGAAAGCCGGGAATCACAAAGAGCATGGCGCCGATATAGCCTTCTTGGTGCGACATTGCCCCCGGTACGACCTGGCCAAGGCCGAGCAATGCCAGCAGATACGAAACGCAAGCGAGCGCAACGCCCGTCGTCAGCGCGCTAAACTGGCCAAGACCCTGCTTGAGAATATGGGAGCGAGCAAAGTTGCCGACACCAGCGCCTACGAATGCGCAGGCCATCTCGATAGGGCCGCCGCCGAGCAAAAAGACGAAGGCGCCGCAAGCACAGGCTGCCGCAAGGCCCTGTTGCCAGGGAGAGTAATCAGGCTTTGAGCTCTCAACGGTCCTGAGCATCTCGTGATACTCGTGTACCGTGAAGCGACGACCATAGGTCTCGATTTCCTTGAGGAAACTCTCCATCATCCAAATGCGATGGGTATTGACTCCCGTTGTGGGCAGGCTGACAACCTCGTTAAAGCAGTGGCCATCTTCGATGCAAGTGCACTCAAACGACAGAAGACTCAGGTCGACGTGAATCGTGACGCCGAGTACGGCAGCAACGCGATTCATGGTATCGCGCACGCGCCAGGCACCTGTTCCGCTTGCCAGCATAAGCATGCCGGTGCGGCAGATGATGGATGACTTATCGGTGAGCGGCGCATCGACGGCAAGCTCATCGCCTGCCGTCACGATCTGGTGCCAGTCAGTTTTCATATGGAGCGCGCCGGCACGAACGCCGTGGTGCATGGGGGCTCTCGAAAGCAGCGAGTCAAGACGCGAAGGCTGTGGGGGCTCCGCTGATTCACCCTCAACCTCATCAGCCTCTTCATCGACCAGATCAAAGGAATCAAGCGGCGCCGGCTCGCGACGGTCGATCAGCTCCTCGTCCTCATCATCAAAGTAGTTGAACTGATCGAGCATGTCCTCTTCGATTGCACGATCGCTCGCGTCGTCCATCCCGGTGCTCCCTTCCTGTCGACTAACCCCCATCCTAGGCAGCGACGGCTAAAGGAAACATAAAAGAGACGACTGTCATGCGAGCCATGTGCTCAATAGCCGTTGGGTAGTCGTTTAAGAACGTCCCCTGGGTAGTCATTGGGGACGTTCTTAAATGACCAGTCAAACAAGAACGTCCCCAATGACTACTCCGGCAACGCCGATGTTTTGGCAACGCCAGCGAGCGACGTCCAGGGCGAACAAGTTGGCATGAAAAAGGCAAGGCATAGACCTTCTGGTCATGCCTTGCCTTTTGAATGACAAATTGTCGCCCTGGGCGGCGCGCAGCGTCGAGCCGTTACGCGGTTCGTAGAACCGCGTAACTAGTTAGTACATCTTTGCGCCGGCGGGGATGGAGGCGTCGAGCTGGATCAAGTTGAGACGCTCCTCGCCCTCCTCCTCGTGGACAGCGCTGATCAGCATGCCGCAGCTGGGAATGCCCATCATCTTGCGCGGAGGCAGGTTGGTGATGGCGAGCAGAGTCTTGCCGACCAGGTCCCCGGGCTCGTAATAAGCGTGAATACCGGAGAGGATGGTGCGGTCGGTACCGGTACCGTCATCGAGCGTAAAGTTCAGCAGCTTCTTGGACTTCTTGACGGCCTCGCATGCCTTGACCTTCACAGCGCGGAAATCGCTCTTGGAGAAGGTATCAAAGTCGACGAACTCCTCGAACAGCGGCTCAACGGCGATCTTGGAGTAATCGAGCGTGGGCTTAAGCGACTTAACGAACGGGCTCGCGGCGTTGCCGGCCTCTGCAGCCTTGGCGGCAGCGGCACCGGACTGGAAACCCTTCTCGGGCTTCATGTGCGGGAACAGCAGCACGTCGCGGATGGAAGCCTGGTTGGTGAGCAGCATGACCACGCGGTCGATGCCGATGCCGATGCCGCCCGCGGGAGGCATACCGTACTCGAGGGCGCGCACGTAGTCCTCGTCATACTCCATGGCCTCGTCGTCGCCGCCGGCCTTCTCGGCCATCTGGGCAGCAAAGCGCTCAGCCTGGTCGACCGGGTCGTTGAGCTCGGAGAACGCGTTGGCGTACTCGTGGCCGGCGATGACCAGCTCAAAGCGGTGGGTCAAACGCGGGTCGTCCTCAAAACGCTTGGCAAGCGGGCTGACCTCGATGGGGTAATCGCACACGAACGTGGGGTTGACGATGGTGTCCTCGCCCAGCTCATCGTAAATCTCGGCGATAATCTTGCCGGCGGTCCACTCGGGCTTAATCTCCAGGCCCTTCTCGCGCGCGGCGGCAGCAAGCTCCTCGACCGGCGTGTCAATGGTGACCTGCTTGCCGAGCACGTCGGAGACGATGTCGGTCATGGGACGGCTGGCCCACTCACCAGAAAGGTCGATGGTCTGGCCCTGGTACTCGATGACCTCGGGGTTGCCGATGGCTTTGTTAGCCGCCTTAATGACACCCTGGGCGAGCGCCTTCATGCCCTCGAGGTCGGAGAAGGCACGGTAGGCCTCCATCGTGGTGAACTCGGGGTTGTGGGTAAGGTCCATGCCCTCGTTACGGAAGATGCGGCCGATCTCGAACACGCGCTCAAAACCACCGACGATGCAGCGCTTGAGGTGCAGCTCGGTGGCAATACGCAGGTAGCACTCCTGATCGAGCGCGTTGAAGTGCGTGATGAACGGCTTAGCAGTAGCGCCGCCCTGGATGGTCTGCAAGATGGGGGTCTCGACCTCCATGTAGCCGTCGGACTCCATAAAGCGACGGAAGGTGGAGAGAATCTGCGAACGCTTACGGAAGGTCTCGCGAACGTCGTCGTTGGCGATCAGGTCGACATAGCGCTGGCGATAGCGGGTCTCCTTGTCGGAAAGACCGTGGAACTTCTCGGGCAGCGGACGAACGGCCTTGGCAAGCAGGGTCGCGCTCTTAGGGGCAACGGAAAGCTGGCCGCGCTGGGTGCGCACGACCACGCCGGTCACGCCCAGGATGTCGCCCAGGTCGAGAGCCTTGAGCGTATTCCAGGCAGCCTCGTCCATGTCGTTGATGCGGCAGAACAGCTGAATCTCGGCAGTCGCATCGCGCACGACGATGAACATAATCTTGCCCTGACCGCGCTTGGCGATCACACGGCCGGCGATCTTCACGACGTCCTCGGTGTCCTCACCATCGGCAAGCTCGGCGTACTTAGCCTCGATATCGGCGACGTAGTCCTCAAGCTCAGAGTGCTCAGGATAGGGGTTCTGGCCCGCCTCGAACAGGGCGGCGCGCTTGGCCAGGCGGGTGGCGCGCTCGTCGTTGAGCGTCGATGCCTGATCGGCGGCGTTCTGGTTCTCTGCCATAAGTTAGCTCCTCAAACTAAAACGCTCCCCAGGATTCGGTCCCAGGGAGCGAAAACATACCTTTACGCGGGACCGTGGTCTAGCGTGCGATCTTGGCGATGGTGTAGACGCGAGTCTTGCCGGAAGGCGTAACGACCTCGACGGAATCGCCCTCGCCGTGACCGATAATGGCGTGACCGACCGGAGACTCGTTGGAGATCTTGTGCTCGAGCGAGTTGGTCTCGGTGGTACCGACGAGCGTGACTTCCATGACCTCACCGTTGGGATCAATCAGCGAAACGGTGGAACCGATGGAGACGGTCAGATCACCCGTGGTGGCAGCAACCTGAGCGTTGGCAAGAATGGCCTGGATCTCGGCGATACGAGCAGCATTCTGGGCCTGCTTGTCCTTGGCGGCATCGTACTCGGAGTTCTCCGAAAGGTCGCCGAACGCGCGGGCTTCCTTGATGTCCTCGACGATCTCCTTGGCGTAATCGCCCTCACGCCAAGCGAGCTCCTCGACGAGCTTCTGGCGGCCCTCAGCGGTCAGTACGATCTGGCTTGCGTCCATACGGATATCTCCCCAACTCTGATCAAACAATCAACTGTCAACAAAACGAAAAAGCCCGGCTAGCCTGCGGGCAAGCCGGTCAGGTGCTCACCCCAAAGGGATGGGACTACTCTGCGTCCGCGTCGCTGTCCTCTGCCTGCTTCTTCTTGGCAGCAGCGAGCTTGGCCTCGAGCTCAGCGATCTCCTTGTCCTCCTCGGACTGCTCGACCACGACCTCCTCGGCCTGCTTGGTCTCGGCCTTATCGTCGCCCTCCATACCCTCGCGGATATTCTTGACGGTAGAGCCGAGGGACTTGCCGAGCTTCGGCAGGTTCTTGGGCCCGAAGATAATCAGGACAACGACGAGAATAATGATGAGCTCAGGAGCCCTCAGTCCAAACATGTAGACCTCCACAATACAGCGAGACAAGCTCGAATGAGTATACCGCGGGTATCGCGGTATCACAACACTAGCTAAAAAAAGGGACCGCAAGAAGCGGTCCCTCCTCATGCTCTGGTCGGGTTGACTGGATTTGAACCAGCGACCCCTGCGTCCCGAACGCAGTGCTCTACCAAACTGAGCCACAACCCGTTAGCTCGACTATAGTAACAAAGATTTCCGTCGTGTGCTAGAGAAATTTTTACTTCTTTGGCACTTCGACGCGAACCGTGTTGGGAATGAGCTCCGTCGCGCAGGCCCACCAGCCGTTTTGCTGGGCAGCGTCGGCAAGCCTTTCGGCCGTGGCGACGGTGTCGCAAATGGCAAACGAGCAGGCACCCGATCCGCACACATCTACAGCAACGGTGCCGTCCTGTTTACGCAGCCAATCGAGAACCGTTTGAATCTGCGGCTCCATCTGTGCGGAAATGACACCCAAGTTGTTATGGATGAGCGCATATGCCGTCTCGGCATCACCAGCACGCAAGGCAGAAGCTATCGCGCCGGGCTTGTCCGCAGGCACCGGGGCCTCATCAAAACGTCGATAGGCCTCAATTGTCGAAACGCTCGCCTCGCGCGGCTTAACCAGCACGACGGGCGTCACGGGCAGCGCGGGGTACTCAGTTGCCAGCACGTCTCCCCCACCTACGTAGAACGCAGGGCTCGCGTGCAAAAAGAACGGGACGTCAGCACCAATGCCGCGCGCAATGTCGTCGAGCGCTGGGTCGGTGCGATCAATGCCCCAGAGCTCCGTCAAGGCGACAATGACCGCGGCCGCATCCGTCGAGGGGCCGCCCAAGCCGGCGCACAATGGAATGCGCTTCTCAATCGTCACGCAGATGTTTGCCTCGCGACCATAATGCTCGGCCATAGCAACCGCAGCCCGATACGCCGTATTCTTTTGCATGGGAAAATCTGATGCCGGAACCGTCTGAACGGCCAGCGCCTGCGCCGGCGTGACCGTCACGGTATCGGAAAGACCGACGGCTGCCATCAGGGAATCGACCCTGTGGTAGCCGCGGTCATCGCGCTCGGTATGAACCCCCAGGTAGAGGTTAATCTTTGCCGGCGCGGAAAGAGTCAGGGACCGATCGGTCACCGTTAGTGCTCCTCGAGCTGATTGCCGAGCGGGGTAAAGATATGCTCGCCGCTCTCAGGGTCGAACAGCTCGACCTGACCGGTGAGGACATCGATGTACTGGTAGGACTGACGCGACTTGCGGCCACGACGCTCGTCAACCTCGACGATAAAGACGGCGGGGTGCACGCTCTTGATGGTGCCCATGCGCTCGACAACGCGGGTGCGGCCCATGTTGGCCTTAACCTTGACGCGATCGCCCACCATATCGGTCAGCTTCTCGTGGATGTCGTCGACGTGATTGACTTCCATCTCTTCCATGAACAGGGCCTCCAGAAGGTACAATTCAAAAAGGGGATAATACCCCTAAGATAGACAAAACTCTAATACTATAGCACCCTGTTGTGGCCATACGCAAGTAGCTAAAAACCCGGTCCCAAATTGATTACTTACAGACTATCGGTGTCCAAGACGATGGTGAATGGGCCGTCGTTGACCAGGTCGACCTTCATGTCGGCGCCAAAGATACCGTGCGCCACATGCTCAACGTCCTCATGCACAAGCGTCAGGAAGTACTCGTAGAGCTCGTTGGCAACATCGGGTGCGCCGGCATCCGTAAACGACGGACGGCGACCGTGGCGGCAGTCGGCGAACAGCGTGAACTGCGACACCACGAGCACCTCGCCGTCGACATCGGCAAGCGCCAGATTGGTCTTGCCGTTCTCGTCCTCGTTGATACGCAGCCCGCGGAGCTTGCCCCACAGCTTGTCGGCCTCGGCACGCGTATCGCCATGGCCCACACCCAGCAGCACCAGGTAGCCGCGTCCAATGCGGCCCACGCACTCGCCGTCGACCGTCACGCCGGCGTTGAGCACGCGCTGCACCACCGCACGCATGGCCTACTCCTCGCCCGTCAGCTTGGCGGACAGATGCTCGAGCGCGTGGAAACGATGGCTGATGGCGTTCTTCTCGTCAGCCGTCAGCTCGGCCATGGTCTTGCCCGGCGTGTCGACCGGCAGGAACAGCGGGTCGTAGCCAAAGCCGTGATCGCCGCGGCCCTCGTGCGCGATAACGCCCTCGCAGGCGCCCTCGCCATAGGTGACCAAACCGTCCGTGTCGATGAGCGCGACGACGCTCATAAAGCGCGCAGTGCGGCCCTCGTCGGCCACGCCCTCCAGATTCACGAGAAGCTTGGCGTTGTTGGCGGCATCGTCTCCGTGCACGCCCGCATAGCGTGCGCTATACACGCCAGGCTCGCCGTCCAGGGCATCAACGACCAAGCCAGAATCATCGGCAATGGCCATAAGGCCCGTCTCCTCAACCGCAGCCTGCGCCTTGATGATGGCGTTCTCCAAAAACGTCGTGCCGTTTTCCTCGGGGTCCTCAAAATCGCCCAGCTGGCCGAGCGCCACAAAGCGAACCTCGGGCATGACCTTGCCCAAAATGGCCTCGATCTCGGTGAGCTTATGAGCGTTTCCGGTTGCCACGACGATGGTCGCCGCCGGGTCGAGGGTGTCGATGTCGATCTTCTCAAGTGCCATAACTGGCCTCCTTGTCTCTATAGCAATACCGCGCCGAGGGCGACGAGGGCCTCTGCCTCTCCCCTCTCAATCAACGGCAGTCTTGTGTCTAGACGTCTCCGCAGATAAAACCCACCAAAATAAACCTGTCCCTTTTGGCAGGTTAGGCGAGGGCTTGGCGCTGGAGCTCGATGAGCTCGGCGATACCTTTGTCGCCCAGGTCGAGCAGGGCGTTGAGGCGTTTGCGGTCAAAGGGCGCCTGCTCGCCGGTGCCCTGGAGCTCGATCATCTCGCCGGTGTCGGTGGCGACGAGGTTCATGTCGACCTCGGCATGACTGTCCTCGGAATAATCGAGGTCAAGCAGCGTATTGCCGTCGACAACGCCCATGGAGATGGCAGCCACCTGGCCGGTAAGCGGGATGCGCTCGATCTTTCCCGCCTCGACCCACATGGCGAGGGCGTCGCGCAGCGCCACCCAGGCGCCGGTAATGCTCGCTGTACGCGTGCCGCCATCGGCCTGAATCACATCGCAGTCGACGGTGACGGTGTACTCGCCGAGCGCCTTCATGTTGACGACGGTACGCAGGCTGCGGCCAATGAGGCGCTCGATCTCCATGGAGCGGCCCTTGCGGTTGGCGTGCTCGCGCTTGCAGCGCTTGCCGGTCGATGCCGGCAGCATGGCGTATTCCGCGGTCACCCAGCCGGCCTTAGCTCCCTTTCGCCAGCCCGGCACGCCCTCCTCGATAGTGGCGGCGCACAGCACGCGCGTGTCGCCGAACTCGGCCAAACACGAGCCGTGGGCGTGCTTCATGACGCCACGGGTGAGCTTAACGGGGCGCAACTCGTTGGCGGCGCGACCGTTAGCGCGGTTGACCTGCATGTACTCCATAGAAATATCCTTTCGGCAAAAGATGTGGCGAAGGCTTTGGCGGCTGCCTTACATCTATTTCAGCTCATCGATATCGATATGTTCGATGCTCTTGAGCGGCTGACCAAAGATAAAGCTACCCGCCACCGCAAACTCGGCAATGTTATCGGCCGTCGTGGCAAAACGATGCTGCGGCTCGGCGGCGTCGCCCGCCAGCTGCTCGCGGCGCGTGAGGATATCGGTCAGCTCGCGCGTGGTCTCCTCGGCGGAACTCACGACGCGTACCCCAGGCCCCAGCGCATGGCGGATAGGTCCCACCAACAGCGGGAAATGCGTACATCCAAGCACCACGGTATCGATACCGTGGTCGCGCAGCGGCTCAACCGTGGCACCCACCAGCGCACGCACGGCAGGCGTATCGAAGATGTCCTCGTTCTCAAGCCACTGTTCCTGCAGATGTGCACCCGAGGCAAGCTCGTGTTCGACAACCTCGACAAAGCTCGAGGCAGGACAGCCGTATACATCGACGCCGGCATCTAGATCCTGAATGGCGCGCGTGTAGGCGCCCGAGCGAATGGTGAGGTTGGTAGCGAGCACGCCCACGCGACGCGTACGCGTGCTGTTGATTGCTGCACGGGCACCCGGCGCGATCACGCCGATCACGGGAACGTCGAGCACCTGCTGGGCCAAACGCAAGGCCGCAGCGGTTGCCGTGTTGCAGGCGATGACCATAATCTTGACGTCGTGCTTCGAAAGCCAACGACCCGCCTGCAACGCAAACGAGCGCACCTCATCCTCGGTGCGCGTGCCGTAGGGGCAGCGCTTGGTGTCGCCAAAGTAGTAGACGGACTCGTGCGGCAGCGCCGTCGCAATCGCGCGCGCAACCGTCAGACCGCCCAAACCAGAATCGAACACGCCAATCGGGCGCGTGTCGCCTGCCGGATTCTCGATATCGGACATTACCTCACCAGTCTCTCTCGAAAAGACATGTCCAAGTGCGGCGACGCCGCGCTACGAACGCGCCGCGACCAGCAGCTCTGCCGTCGCCGCCCAACCGTCGATAATTTTGCCACGCGTAACGAAAGCGTTCTCGCAAGCAGCCAGGAACTCAGGCGCGCCGGCGCTCGTCAGGCCATTCTCGACCAGGCAGAACGTGCCCACGTGATCGGCCATGTAGAAGTCGGACTCGGAATCGCCGAGCGCCAACGTCTCCTCGCGCTCGATCCCTAGGTGCTCGCAGAAGCGCGCAATGGCGACGCCCTTGTTGAGACCCGCGGGATTGATGTTGAATGCGCGGCCGTCCTCGACGCGATCGAGCTCGAGCGTCGTCGGCTTGGACAGGTGAGTCAGATGGCCGTTGCACGCCCAGATCAGACCGCAGCCGGCCTCGTCCAGGATGGCCTGAACCTCATCGTCGGGCACATCGCCGCGCATGCCGACGGTGACCTCACGGTATTTGTAGCCGGTCGACATGTCGTTGTGATACTCGATCTTGTGCGGCCAGCGGGCGAGGATCTTCTCGCACACGCCGGTCTGCTCGATCACCTGGTGCGGCGTGAGGCCGCAAGAGGGGTCGTAGGGCATGTCGCCGGTCAGATACTCCCAATCGTTGGCTTTAAGGTCGTACATGACCAGACCGCCCATCTCGCCAATGTAGGAGTTGAGGCCGAGCACGCGCGCGTCCTCGTGGATCATGGTACGGTTGCGGCCCGAGGTGGGAACCACCTGAATACCAGCGCGAGCGAGCGCCACGACGGCCTCGACGAGTTTGGTCGAGGGGTTGCCGTCGTTGTCGCGCAGCACGCACGAGCCGGGTGCAAGCATCGTGGCATCCAGGTCGGTAAAGACGTACTTGACCTTGGCCAAGCGCTCGCGCATCTCGCCCGAAAGCTCGGCGACGGTCGGCAGGGTATTGTGGGACATGGTTACTCCGTTTACGTAGAAGGGTTTGGACTTGGACGGCATGTTTTGATTGAGGGAACACGCTTATGGCGACAGCGCACTCAGGGCGCCGCCGCCATCATGGTTCATTAGTCAAACTGGGCAACATCGATCAGGCGATTGGCCAGCGAAAGGTCGCTCTCGATGGGCACGAACTCGTCGCCCACGTGCATGAGCTCCTCGTCACCCTTTGCCAGCAGCAAGACAATGGTGGGAGCATCGGGGTTGACGTACTCCTCGCGCGCCGCCTTGAACGCCGCATGCACAGCGGCTTCGCGATCGAGGATGATCTTGTTCGGCGTATCGTCGGGAACATGTTCGGCAAGCTCGCGACAGACCTTCATCGGGTCCTCGTGAGCCGGGTCCTCATTGGCAAAGATCATCAGGTCGGAATACGGTGCGGCCTCGCGCGGAAGCTGCTCGCGGCGCTCCTGCGCCTTGCCGCCGGCAGCGCCAAACACCGCAATGACCGGACTAGCGGGAAACGCGCGCTTGACCGACGAGAAAAGCGAGCGGAACGAAAGCTGGTTGTGCGCGTAGTCGACGACACAAATCACGCGGCCGTCCTTCGACTCCACGACCTCCATACGGCCCGGCACACGCAGTTTTGAGAGGCCCTTCTTGATAGCCTCGATACCGATGCCGATCTCGCGCGCAGCGGCGATAGCGACCAGCGCGTTCTCCACGTTAAAGTCGCCCGCGATACCCAGCAGGACCTTCTCCCCCGCCTCGGACTCGTCGGCGCTCATGCCGTGCAAGTTGAACTCGATGTTAAAGCCGAGCATGCGGACATCGCTCGCCCACAGGCTTGCCTCGGGATGCTCGACGCCAACGGTCACCAAGCGCTCGGCCGTCGACGCTGCCTCTAGCACACGGTCAACCTCTTCGGTGCCTAGATTCACCACGGCGGTCTTTGCCTGGTCAAAGATCCTGAGTTTGCTCTCAAAATAATCCTCAAACGTGGGGTGTTCGATCGGCGAGATGTGGTCGCGGCCGATGTTGAGGAAGCACGCCACGTCAAACGGCAGATTCTCGACGCGTTGGTACTTGAGCGCCTGGCTCGAAACCTCCATGACCATGGACTGGCGACCGGACGTGCGGCAGTTGGCGATATGGCGCCAGACCTCGGGGGCCTCGGGCGTAGTATTGGTGCTCTCGTAGCACTCGATGCCATCGTCGGTACTCACCGAGCCGATCATGCCGCAGGACTCGCCCGCCGCTTTGATAATCGACTGGAGCATAAAAGCGGCCGTGGTCTTTCCCTTGGTACCGGTGATACCCACGATCTTGACGTCGTGGTCGGGACGGTCGTAGACCTCCGGCGGCAACAGGGCCATGGCCGTGCGAACGCTATCAACAACCAGCATCGCAGCACCGCTCTCCTGCGCCAGCGGCTCCAGAGACTCGACCAGTGACTCCTCGCACACAAATGCGACGGCGCCCGCATCGAGCGCCATGCTCAAAAACGCGGGCTTAAAGGCAGCACCTTTGCAGAAGAACACGTCACCTGCCGAGACCGCGCGCGAATCAAACGAGCAGCCGGTCACGGCACGCTCGTCAACCTGCTCTGATGCGCGCAGCTCGCCGCACACATCGAGAAGCTTGGCAAGCGTATCGACCGTGGTCACGGTCGCGGAATCCGAATGGTGCATCTTTCACCTTTCTCAGCCATTTGGCAGGGACGGTTTTCATAGTAACTGAAACGTGCTCGCGCAAAAACGGCTCCCGGAGGAGCCGTTACGCGCAGGCGTTCGTAAGCCGAGGCTAGGCAGCCTGAACAGAAGGCTGGCCCTCGTCGATAAAGAAGCGCTTGTACCACACTAGGAACACGAGCGGCGTATAGATCTTGCGCTGGAAATCGCCCTTGCCCGCAAAGTGCAGATCGAGCAGGTGCATGAGCTCGTCGGTATTGAAGAACTCACTTGCCCACGGCGCGGTGAAGTACTCCTTGACATAGTCGTACCACTTTTGCTCGCGCAGCCAGTAGACAATCGGCACCGGGAAGCCCACCTTGGGACGGGTGGCCCACTCATCGGGCAGCGACTTGTTGGCAGCGTGGCGGAGTACCTGTTTGTTGCCGTTCTCGTTGATGCGGTAGCGGTCGGGAATGTGCTCGGCGAACTCCATGACTTTGCGGTCCAGGAAGGGCACGCGCAGCTCCAGCGAGTGCGCCATGCACATCTTGTCGGCCTTGAGCAGAATGTCGCCCGGGAGCCACATGTTCATGTCCAAGTACTGCTTCTTGACCAGCTCGGGCTGACCCTTCACGCGCGCATAGATGGGAGCGGCAAGCTCGAAGGCGCCATCGCCGGTGTTGTACTCGGGCTTGAGCACGCCGTCGACCTCGCGCTCCGGCCATACCAGAGCCTGTCCCAGGAACGACTTCTCGGGGATCTCGGCACCCTTGACCAGGAAGTTATGTCCCTTGAAGTACGGCATATGCAGCGCCAGGTTACCGAGCGCGCGACGGATGGGCAGCGGCACCATCTTTTTGTACTTGCGCACCGGGACCGTGTCCTCGTAGTAGGCGTAGCCGCCAAAGAGCTCGTCGGCGCCTTCGCCCGAAAGCACGACGGTGACGTCCTTGCGGGCCATCTCGGCCAAGAACCACAGCGGCACGGAAGACAGGTTGGACTGTGGCTCGTCCATGTGATACTGGATGTCCTCGAGCGCACCGAAGAACTCGTCGGCGGTAATCATCTTGCGAACGTTCTCGACGCCGAGCTTATCGGAAAGCTCCTTGGCGTAGTTGGTCTCGTTAAAGTTCTTGTAGTCAAAGCCCACCGAGAAGGTCTTGTCGGGCATGAGGCAAGCGGCGATGTAGCTAGAGTCGACGCCACCGGAGAGGAACGACGCGACCTTGACGTCGGCGATGCGATGGGCCTCGACACTCTCGTGCACGACCTCGTCCAGCTCATCGACATACTCTTCGAACGGCTTCTCGACGGCAGAGTAATCGCAATCCCAGTAGCGCTCGATGTTCATCTTGCCGGTCGGGATATCGACGGTAAAGTAGTGCGCCGGCGGCAGCTTGTAGACACCCTCGAAGAAGGTCTCCTCGGTTGCCGAATACTGCAGCGTCATGTACGGACGCAGGGCCTTTTTGTTGACCGCCTTGTGGAAGTGCGGGTAGTCCAGGAAGCTCTTGATCTCGGAACCAAAGAGCACGCCCGGAGCGCCGTCGCCCGCATCGGCCATGGGATAGTAGTAGAGCGGCTTGATGCCAAAGATGTCGCGGGCGCCAAAAAGCTTGTTCTTCTTTTTGTCCCAGATGACGAAGGCGTACATACCGCGCAGGCGATCGAGAACGGCCTCGCCCCACTCCTCGTAGCCGTGCAGGAGGCTCTCGGTGTCGGCGCCGCAGTGGAACTTGTAGCCCTTGGCCTCGAGCTCGGAACGGAGTTCTTGGAAGTTGTAGATCTCGCCGTTGAAGACAATGACGACGCTACCGTCCTCGTTGGCCATGGGTTGGGCGCCAGCCTCGGTCAGGTCGAGGATCGACAGGCGGCGGAAGCCGAGGGCAACGCGGCCGTCGATAAACTGACCGCCCATGTCGGGACCGCGATGGACGATGCGGTCCATCATCTTGGTGAGCACCTCGGATTGGTTATCCGTCCCACCGACAAAACCGACAAAACCGCACATATACTATCCCCTCTGCTGTTGCTGGGCATCAAATCGAATCAGTAGCTTTTGAGTATACCCGAGGGCGTAAAGAGGGGCGGAATGTTCAGGCAATCTCAACTGAATCAGCTCCGCGCCGACACGCGCCAGTTACCTTTAATGGATATGAGATGAATGAGGCGATTGTTTTGCTATACTCTCTCCGCACGGGCGATTGGCGCAACGGTTAGCGCAGGTGCTTTACACGCACAAGGCTGGGGGTTCGAATCCCTCATCGCCCACCACCGAATTGGAAACGGTCCTCGCAAGGGGACCGTTCTTGTTTGCGGCCATCGCAGGGGGATTCGAACCCGACAGGGTGCGGAGCTGAGGAAACGCGCAAGCGTTTTCCAGCGCAGCACGCGAGGAGCGGAGCGACGAAGCGGGACGCGGGCGGCGCCAGCCGCACGCGGACATCCCTCATCGCCCACCACCGAATTGGAAACGGTCCTCGCAAGGGGACCGTTTTTGTTTGGGCCCAGCGCATGGGATTCGAACCCGCCAGCACGTCTGTCACAAAGGCCGTGGCCAAAAAATGGCAAAAATGAGTACTGCTACTTTGTTTGCAACATATAAAAAGATAGTATTTGCTTAAGTTACGCAACATATGTCCATTATAAGGACTAACAGTTGGATCAAAATCGTGCATTCATCGCCATTTCGACTTGCCATCTAGCCTTATTAGTCCAAAATTGCTGCTACCAAATCGGTAGCAGTACTCATATTTAATGTTTTTTGACCAGCAAGTCTCCCTGCCTTAGCAAATCTAAGGCAAAACGGGCTCCAGACCGCTGAATCATGCCACATAGGGCACGCCCGCAGTCCGGAACCCGGTCCAAATTGAGTTATTGCGCTGCGTTAGACCAAGACACCCGACAGGATCTCGATCAGACTGTCCACGTCGGCTTCCTCGCAGACGAGCGGCGGCAAGAAACGCAGCGTATGAGCACCCGTAGCGTTAATCACGGCACCGGCGGCCAGCGCGCGGGCAACAATATCATGTGCGTCGCCCGCGGCATCATCCAAATCACAGCCGAGCATCAGGCCACGGCCACGCACCTCTACCACATGCGGAAGCTTAGCCAGCGCCTGCTCCATATAGGCACCCACCTTGGCAGCATGCTCGGCATAATCGCCGCGCACAAGCGCGGAGAGCGTCGCGGCACACGCCGCGACGGCCAAGCAGCTACCGCCAAAGGTCGAGCCGTGGTCGCCCGGCTTAAACACGTCGGCAATCTCCTTCTTTGCCACGACGGCACCCATGGGCACGCCATCAGCAATGCCCTTGGCAAGGCTCATGATGTCGGGCTCCACGCCATAGGTCTGGAACGCAAACGGCTTACCCGTGCGGAAGATACCGCACTGGACCTCGTCGGCGATAAGCACGGCGCCCACTTCGTGTGCCAGGTCGCGCGCTGCCGCCATAAACTCCTCGGTCATGGGGTGCACGCCGCTCTCACCCTGGATCGGCTCGAGCATCACGGCACAAATTTCGCTCCCCAGCTGCTTAAAGATTGCACGCAGTTCATCGACATCGTTGGGCGTGCAGGCCACAAAGCCACCCGGCAGTGGGCGAAAACTATCCTGCAGCCAATCCTGCATGGTGGCGGCAATGGTTTCGAGCGTACGGCCGTGGAAGCCGCCGCGCATGCACACGATGGTGTTGCCGCCGTTACCGGCACGCTTGGCGTACAAGCGCGCGAGCTTCATCGAGCCCTCATTGGCCTCGGCGCCGGAGTTGGCAAAGAAGGTCTCCCACACCTGCTCACCCGCAGCCGGGGCACCAAGAGCAGCTGCCGTGGTCTCATCGCCGGCGGCAATGGCATCGGCAAGCACGCGCGCACCATCTACGTCGTCGTTAGCAAGCTTGGACAGCAGCGCCGCGACCTGGCCGCGCTGCTCGATGTAGAAGTAATTGGAGACATGCATGAGCTTTTTGGTCTGCGCCTCAAGCGCCGAGAGCACGGCCAGGTTGCCATGACCTAGGCTGCACACGCCGATGCCGGCAAGAAAGTCGAGGTACTCACGGCCATCGTCGCCGGTGAGCTTCATGCCGTGACCCTCGACAAACTCGACCGGAGAGCGGCCAAAGGTATGCATAACGTAATGGGATTCAAGCGATTGTTGAGTTGTAAGTGACATGGGATGCCTTTCGTTGGGCGCCAGACGGCGCGGGGCTATGGGTGCAGGAATGGGGCGGCTGCGGGTCAGCTAGACCGTCTGAAGCTTCTCGACCTCGTCAAGGTTCTCGGTCAGACGCGCAGCAAACGTCGAAAGCGGATGCGGATGCGTATCGAACTCGTAAGCCGTCTCGGTGGAATGGATCACGGTGCCGACGCCGGCATCGGTCAGCAGCTCCAGGAGCAGCGAATGCGGCGTAGTACCGTTAATGATGTGGGCACGAAATACGCCGCCGGTAAGCGCATCGACGGCCGCACGCAGCTTGGGAATCATGCCCTTATCGACCTCGCCGCCGTAGAGCATCTCGTTAACCTCGTCGAGCGTTAGGTTGGAGATAAGCGAGTCCTTGTCGCTAAAGTCCTTGTACAGGCCATCGACATCGGTCAAAAAGATCGCCTTATGCGCGTGGAGCGCCGCAGCAACGGCACCGGCGGCGGTATCGGCGTTGATGTTGAAGAAACCGCCGTCCTCCCCCGCCGCGACGGTTGCGATGACGGGGATGTACTCGCTGTCGAGTAAGCGCTCGATATAGTCGGTGTTGACGTGCGTCACTTTGCCCACGCGACCGAGCTCGGGGTCGAGCGGCTCGGCGATGAGCGTGCCGGCATCGCTGCCCGACACGCCCACGGCCAGGTTGCCGTGGTGGTTGATGGCAGCAACCAGCTCTTGGTTGACCTTGCCGCCCAGCACCTCGCGCACGATATCCATAGTCGCCGGCGTGGTCACGCGCTGGCCGTTCTTAAACTCGACGGGAATATCGTAATGGCTCAGCGCCTCGTTGATAGCCTTGCCGCCGCCATGCACGATGACGGGGCGCATACCGATGATCTTGAGCAAAACGATGTCGCTCATCACGTCGCGGCGCAGCTGCTCATCGACCATGGCGGCTCCGCCATATTTGATAACAACCGTCTTGCCGGTCAGGTTCTTAATCCACGGCAGCGCTTCGAACAGCAGCTGCGCGGTTGCTTCGTTGGATTCGCTCGAACGACAATCGCGTGCGAATTTCATAATCTGCCTCGTCTTTCGTATCGTTATCGCGCCGTGCTCCGCTGTCCGCAATCGCGGCAAGATGCGCAGCGTGCCTGGAATCTAGGAACGGTAGTCGCCGTTGATGGAGATGTACTCATGCGTGAGGTCGCAGGTCCACACGGTCGTTGCCGCGTCGCCTGCGCCCAGGTCGGCCGAGATCACGATCTCGGGCGCCTCGAAACGTCGTAGAGCCTCGTCCTCGTCAAAGGGAACAGTCAGACCGTCGCGACAGACAGGCATGCCCATCATGTCGATGGAAACGTCTTCCTGATTAAACTTTACGCCGCACTTACCGAGCGCCATAGCAACGCGACCCCAGTTGCAGTCGTGGCCGGCGATGCAGGTCTTAACGAGCGGCGAGTTGGCAACGGCACGGGCGGCGATATCGGCTTCCTCGTCGTTCACGGCGCCGGTAACGTTGACCGTAACAAGCTTGGATGCGCCCTCACCATCGGCGGCGATATTGCGCGCTAGGCTCTCGCACACCTCGTGCACAGCAAATGCCAACTCGTCAAAGGCATCGGAGCCCTCGACGATAGGCTCGACATCTGCGGCAGCGGCGCCGGAGGCAAGCATGATACAGGTGTCGTTGGTCGAGGTGTCGGAATCGACCGTTACCTTGTTAAAGGTCTGCTTGACGGTCGAGAGCAGCAGGGTATGAAGTGCCGCAGGCTCGACGGGGGCATCGGTGGTGATAACTGCGATCATGGTGGCCATGTTGGGCATGATCATGCCCGAGCCCTTGCACATGCCGCCTACCGTATAGACATTGCCCGCATGACCCGCAGCCTCACTGACGTAGGACACGGCGTACTCCTTGGAGTGCGTGTCGGTCGTCATGATGGCGCGAGCGGCATCGGCGCCACCGTGGGCGGAGAGCGCCTCGTAGGCAGCAGGAATAGCGGTCTCAAACGTGTCGATCGGCAGAATCTGGCCAATCACACCCGTAGAGGCAACCAGAATCTGCTGGGGCTCGCAGCCGATGACCTGCGATGCGATGTTGCACGTCTCGCGCGCGCATGCAAGGCCGGTCTCACCCGTGGCGGCGTTGGCATTGCCAGAGTTGACCGAAACGCCGGCGATGATACCGTAGCCCTTGTCGGCACCGCCCAGGTTGGCACGACTCACTTGCACGGGCGCCGCGCAAAAGCGATTGGTGGTAAACACGCCTGCACCGGAACAGGGTTTATCGGGCACGACGAGCGCGTAATCCAGACGCTCGGGGTTCTTGCGGAACCCAGCGTGGATGCCCGCAGCTTTAAAACCAGCCGCAGCCGTAACGCCACCCTCGACGGCGCGAATCTTGATATCAAACAGCTCGGTATTCATCGTCTTTATGACTCCTTATGTCAAACAAAAAACGGACATCGGTTGGTGCGCCATGCCAGTCGTGATCATGAGACCAGCTTAAGAGTGGCGCCCCACTCGATGCCCGACTACCAAATCGTTAACAATCGAATGTGCTACACCGGGCACGCCACTGTGGGCAAGCCTCGTCGCTCGTCAAAGCCAAAGACGATATTGGCGCACTGGACCGCTTGGCCCGCAGCGCCCTTGCACAGATTGTCGATGGCGCCCGTCGCCACCAGCACGCCCGCGCGTTTGTTGAACGCAAGGCCAATCTGGGCGGCGTTGGTGCCGACGACCGAAGCCGTCTTGGGCTGCTGGTCGGCATCGAGCACGCGCACAAAGGTGCGTCCAGCGTAGAACTGCTTGTAATAGTCGACGACATCCTCAAGAGCCAGGGAGTCGATGGCCTGCGGCGTGAGCGGCAGCGTCACCGTGGAGAGCAGGCCGCGCTTGAGCGGTGCCAGGTGCGGGGTAAAGACGACGCGATCTGTTAGACCAAGGATTTGCTCGATTTCGGGCGTGTGACGATGCTTACCCACGCCGTAGGCCTCCAAGTTCTCGTCGGCGCTGCAAAAATGGGTGCGGGCGTTGCAGGACTTACCGGCGCCCGTCACGCCGCTAATGGCATCGACAATCACGGGACCGTTCTCGGCCACCCAGCCCGCACGCACGGCAGGAGCGGCAGCAAGGCTCGTTGCGGTGGGATAGCAGCCGGCGCAGGCGACCAACACGGGCCTGCCAGCGGCATGGTTGGAAGCAGCGGTCTCTAAGTCCTGGCAGAACAGCTCGGGCAGACCGAAGGCGCGGGTCTTGAGCAACTCGGGGCTCGTGTGCTCGGCGGCATACCATGTCTCAAAGACAGACGCGTCGCTCAGACGGTAATCGGCCGAAAGATCAAAGCAGGAGACGCCCGATGCAAGCAGCGCGGGCACCTGTGCCATGGCAGCCGTGTGCGGCACGGCCAAGAAGACGGCGTCGCAGGATTTAAGCTCGGGCGCGTCATGCGTCGTGAAGACCAGATCGCTCACGCCAGCAAAGCTCGGATACACCGCAGACAGCGGCTGGTCGGCATCGGCGTTGGACGTAATGGCAACAAGTTCAAACTCGGGATGGCCGAGCACGAGGCGAATGAGCTCGGCTCCGGCATATCCAGCCGCGCCGACGATTCCAACCTTCAAAGACATATCAGACTCCTTGTCTGCGATTTATGCACCGATGCGCATTTCGCAGCGGTCGTTATGAAGTGGGTTGAAACTTTAGCACCAAAAGATGCATGAATACGTAAATGGCTTGCATATTCATGCATTGAAACATTCCCGACACATTCGCTTGAAGGAATTGACAAATGGAGCGGGCCCCGTATTGACCGGCGCCCCTAACGGCGCCGGGCAATACGGGGCCCGCCCATGCGAAAACCAAGTTGTTAGGATAAGCCAGCTGGCTAGAGCTCGACCGGCACCCATTCGTCGTGATTGCAGATAAAAGCCTCGGGATCTTCGACGCTAAAGAAGACGAGCGTGGGGTCGTTAGGCCCCTCATAGTGCTCACCCAGGCGCTCTAGATGCTTCCACCCGGCTTCGCGCATTTCGCTCGAAGCCCGGTCTTCCAGCCCCGCACGCCCGCGCAAGATGAGCCAGCCATGGCCCGGCCACCAACTCGTGGCCTCAAAGCGCTGATTTTGCAGCAACTCTTGCCACACGTCTTTGGTGCGCGCTGTTACAAACCACAGCTTGCCATCCTGGATCTGCGCAAACGAAAACGGACGCACATGAGGCTGTCCGTCAACGCTCGTCGCCAAATACCATGCCGGCACCGACGTCAGATACTCCAACACCGTATTCAATCCGTCCATGTGTCCTCCTGTACTAGCTAGTTTGGGAGCCTGGTTTGTGCTTGTTAGAGCTCCAGGCGCTCCTCGCTGCCGTCGATATCACAAAAGCGCGCGGCAATGTTGCGGACCGAAAAGAAAGCAAGGCGGCCGTCGTTGACGCTCTCGTGTTCCTCACCGATGCCCACCATGTGCTTAAAACCCGCTTGACGCACCTTGTCGCTCGCAACTGCGTCGTCCTCAAGTGCGGCCTCGCCGGTCAACACGATCCAGCACTCCCCCGGCTTCCAGCCCGAGAGTTCAAACTTGGGATTCGCACTCAGCTCCGCCCACACATCCTTGTCGCGCGATGTGCAAAACCACAGCTTGCCGTCATCGACCATGGCAAACGAAAACGGCCTCACGCGAGGCTGATGCCCGTCGGCCACATCGGTCGTGGCCAGATACCACGCCGGAATGCGCCTGAGATATGAACAGGCGCGCTCAAGCTGAGCCGTGCGGTCGTTGTCGGTCATAGGGACCCCTTTCTTGCGCTCGAATCGCGCCTAAACAAGTTGAAGGTTGATGACGATGACGCAGATGAGCAGCAACGCCGTCACCACCGCCGCCAACGCATCGCTGCGGCCAAATGCAAGCGCATGCAGACGTGTGCGGCCCTGCTCGCCATGATAGCAACGGGCATCCATGGCGGCCGAAAGCGTCTCGGCATGACGGAACACGCCCGTGAACAGCGGAATCGCCACACTGCCGAGCATACGCACGCCGCCGAGCGGGCCTCCCGTCACGCGCGCACCGCGGCTCGCCTGCGCATCGGCCGTCTGCTTCATCTCGGTGGCAAACTGCGGCATAAAGCGCAGCGCGATACCCATAATCATGCCGAGCTCGTGCGCAGGAAGTCCCACACGCGCAAACGGCGCGAGCAGGCGCTCAAAGCCCGCGGTGAGGTCGAGCGTCGGTGTGGTGAGCGTAATAGCGCTCATGCCGGCCATCATCAGGGTCAGGCGGCACGCCATAAAGGCGGCGGAATGCAGCGAACCCTCGCTTATCTGCAAAAAGCCAAGCTGCCACAGAATGCGCCCACTCTGGTCGGAAAATAGGTTGAGCACTGCGACCACCACGACAATCGCCAGCAATGGTGCCATCGATGATAGGACCCGGCGCAACGGCACCCGGGACACGGTATAGATCAGGACAACGAAGATTGCGACCGGGGCCAGTCCGCAGAAGCTGCTGACTGTGAGCGTCGTGATCAGAAACACAAAACCCAAGAGCAACTTAGTTCGCGGATCCAGGCGGTGGATCGCACTATCGCCGGGATAGTAGCTGCCAAACGAAAACGCCTCCATTAGCAGCCCTCCTCTCGCGCGACCGTCTTGGATTTAGCAATGTCCGCGACGTTAGAAGGACCGCCCGAGCGACCGATTAGCAGGTCCACCAACTCGTCTGCCAGCGACTCAACCGTATAGAGGCCGTCAAAGCGCAGCGGCACGCCTGCCTTCGCAAGCGCCAGCGCCATGCGCTGGGCAGCGGGAACACCCAAGCCGATTGATTTAAGCTCATCCGCATGCGCAAAAACCTGAGCGGGCGTGCCCTCGGCAAACACCACGCCTTCGTTCATTACGACGATGCGGTCACAGCAATTGGCCAGGTCATCCATACTATGTGAAACCATGACAACGGTCAGGCCATCGCGGTGAAGTCGATCGATAAGCTCAAGGAAATCCCTGCGCGCAGCCGGATCGAGTCCCGCCATGGGCTCATCGAGCACCAGGACTTCGGGCTCCATGGCGAGCACGCCAGCGAATGCCACACGCCGTTGCTGACCGCCCGAAAGCTCAAAGGGACTCTTGTCGCCAACCGTGGAAAGGTCGAGGCCCACGCGTGAGAGCGATGACTCAACACGACGGTCGACTTCATCTTGCGGCAAGCCAAGGTTGTACGGACCAAACGCCACGTCCTGCGCCACGGTTTCGGCAAACAGCTGACGCTCAGGATACTGAAACACCACGCCGACCTTGGCCTTAACCGCAGCGGCGTCTTTCTTGTTTGATAGGTCGAGCCCCAGCGCGCAAATGCTTCCCTCCTGCGGACGGATCAGCCCGTTGAGATGCTGGACCAGCGTCGATTTACCCGAGCCGGTATGGCCTGCTAGCCCCAGGAACTCGCCGCGACGCACCGTCAGCGATACATCGCGCAGCGCCCACGGGCTGCTTGGGTCGTTTCCCCAGAGAGCCTGCTTGCTCGATTTGCCCGCAGTGGCCGAGCGCTTATGCCAGCGGCGGCGCTCGCGCGGACTGAGCGAATAACTGTACGAAACATGGGATAGCTCTATGACGGGCTCTGGTACGTTATCTTCGTTGTCTGCCGAAACCGTACCGTCAACAATTTCCGATTGGGGTGCGGAAGACTGCCCCACGGTGCCCGCCCCGCTTCGCTCGACATAAACCCGCGCAATCTCGGCGACCATATCCGCCTCACGCACCTGTGCGCAAACGGGTACGCCCTTCTCACGAAGTGTCCTACCTAGACAGCACGACGCCGGCATATCCAAGTTGAGCTGCGCAAGTTCGTCCGCCCGCGTCAAGATTTCCTCGGGCGTGCCCAGCATGGCAACTCGTCCAGTCTGAAACACGGCGACACGATCGGCCTCGGCGGCCTCCTCCATAAAGTGCGTAATCATCACGATGGTCATGCCGCGATCGTGCAACGCGCGGCAAGCCTTCATGAGGCCCTTGCGTCCACGCGGATCGAGCATCGAGGAAGCCTCGTCCAATATGAGCACGCGCGGTTCCATGGCAAGCACGCCGGCAAGCGCCACGCGCTGCTTTTGGCCGCCCGAAAGCGCATGGGTCTCGTGGTGCTCAAAGCCCACCAGGCCCACGCCTTTCAGCGCCTCGCGTACGCGCTGCGCAATTTGCGCCGATGGCACGCCTAGGTTTTCGGGACCAAACGCAATGTCATCTTCGACAAGCGTTGCCACCAGCTGGTCGTCGGGATTCTGGAATACCATGCCCGCGGTCGAACGAATATCGTAGACCAGCTCGGGGTCGGACGCATCCATGCCGTTGATGCGTACCGTGCCCGCATCGGGCTGCAACAGCGCATTCAGATGCTTGGCAAACGTCGACTTGCCCGACCCATTGCCACCGAGGATGCAGAAAAACTCCCCGTCCTCGATGTTCAGATCGACGCCGTCGAGCGCCGGTGCGGCACCGTCATAACTAAAGGAAACGCCCCGACACTCAATCATGCGCGGCCTTTGACCTGGTCCTTTTTTGGCGTGATGAGGTTGGAGACCGCTTTATACACCGCCAGCGTCAACACCGAGTTAAGCACGGTCTTGATAAGGTTGAACGGCAGCACGGCAGGAATCATGAGCGGGGCGATCACATCGACCGAGCCATACCAGAACCAAACGCCAATGGTAAGGTTTGCGACCATAGACAGCGCCGTAGCGGCAATGACGCCGAGCACCAGGCCAATCACGGCACCCTTATAGGTGTGCATCTTCTGGTAAACGGTAGCCGCGGGCAGAATGTAGCCCAGCGTGGCAACCAGGTTCATAAGCGCGCCGACCCAGTCACCCGTGGTGAGCGCATGGATAACGATCGCCATGGCGGCAACAGCAGTGCCGGCGCCAGGACCATACGCAAAACCGCACACCATCGCCGGCACCAGCGACGGGTCATACGTCAAAAACGGCGCCGAAGGAAGGATAGGCAGCTGCACGTACATAAACAGGGCGCCCAGGGCGCACATCAGCGCCATGGTAACGAGCTGTTTGGTGCTCCACCTATTCGTGTTCTCAAAATGGATATGCTGCGACTGTTCAGACATAAGATCACCTGCCTCTTTCATCCGGACTCTAACCGTTGGTACTGGGATCTCACCAGTTCAGCCGGCATGTGAACCAACACACGCACGGGTCGCGGACTCATCGGCTCGGTCGCAGGCACCTCGCCTGCGCCACGGCACCCCTTTGGCACCGCCCGATTTACCGCCAGTGGGGAATTCCACCCCGCCCTGAAACAGCAATTGCAAGTGTAGCACCAGCAGGCTTTCGCGCAAGTATGCCGAGGGTAATTTGTGGCGGAGATCAGTTGCCGAAACAACCACGTTCCCCACCCATCCCAAAGTAACGCGCCTTTCGCGGCAAAGCCGCGAAACAGCGAAGGGGACACGTATCCCTATCGACCACATCCTTCTCCGCCCGCCGCTCTCAAGGCC
>CAJMRR010000003.1 GCA_905215835.1 uncultured bacterium
GTTGGGCAAGCCGTTGGCGACGCGCGAAACCGTCTGCTGCGAAACGCCAGCAGCGCGGGCGACGTCGGCCATGGAGACCGGACGCGTACCTGTATCGTTGGACGGGCGCCTTGCCACGGGATCACCTTCACCCTTGCGAGATCTGAATAGCGTGAATGCCGGCCCAGGCAGAGATGCACCCCGCGCCGAGGCCCGCTATCGTCGGACGCATGTTAACGTACTCTACTTTTTCTATCTGTATCTCTTCTGCTTTATAAGTCCATACGGCAGTACCGTTCACGGCTGTATTTCTACCGATTACCAGATTCTCAAAAAGTGACAAGCGTTGTGTTATGAGTACGTTAACATAGCCCGTAACGTGCGGCATCGTGAACACTTAGTTCATGCCGCTTCAAGTTGTTAACGTACTCATAACGACGCAAAACTCACCCGTGCGCGCCAAGGAAAGGACTTCCATGACCACCCCCGACGAAAAGACACTCGCCACGCTCACCAAGCTGTTTGAGGAGGAGTTTGGCCCCATCGGCGACCGCCAGGTGCTCTATGTGCACGCGCCCGGCCGTTCCGAGATCAGCGGCAACCACACCGACCACGAGGGCGGCCACGTCATCGCCGGCTCGCTCGATGTCGCCGTCGACGGCATCGCCGTGGCAACCGACTCCAACAAGATTCGCGTCGCCGACGAGGGCTATCCTACGTTTGAGATCACGCTCGACACGCTGGATATTCAAGAGTCCGAGAAGGGCACGTCCGCGAGCCTCGTCCGCGGCATGGCCCACGAGATTGCAGCCCTTGGCGTTGAGCCCCACGGCTTCGACTTCGCCTTCACCTGCTCCGTCCCCTCGGGTGGCGGTCTTTCCAGCTCTGCCGCCGTCGAGGCCGCATACGGTCGCGCCATGGAAACCCTCTGGGGCGCACCCGCCATCGAGCCCGTCGCGCTCGCCCAGATGAGCCAGCGCACCGAGAACAACTATTACGGCAAGCCCTGCGGTCTGATGGACCAGGCCGCTGTGTGTCTGGGCGGCCTTGCCTACATGGACTTTGAGGACCAGGCTCAGCCTAAAACCCAGAAGCTCGAGCTCAACTTTGAGGATCACGGCTACGCGCTCGTGCTCGTTAAGGTCGGTGCCGACCACGTGGCCGCCACCGACGACTACGCTGCCGTTCCGCGCGAGATGCAGGACGTCGCCGCCGAGTTTGGCAAGACACGCCTGTGCGAGGTAAACGTTGCCGACTTTGACGCCAAGCTCCCCGAGCTGCGTGCCAAGCTGGGCGACCGCGCCTGCCTGCGCGCCGTTCACTACTGGTACGAGAACGGCCTGGTCGACAAGCGCTGGGCAGCCCTGAACGCCGGCGACATTGACCAGTTCCTGGTTCTGACGCGCGAGTCCGGCGCCAGCTCCGCCATGTACCTGCAGAATGTCGTTGCCAAGCTGGGCTCCGAGCAGCCTTCGATGTATGCCCTGGCACTGGCCGAGCACGTGCTCGACGGCCGCGGTGCCGTTCGTATTCACGGTGGCGGCTTTGGTGGCACCATCCAGGCCTTCGTGCCGCTCGATCTGGTCGACACCTTTATCACCAAGATGAACAGCTGGCTGGGCGAAGGCTCTGCCCGCCACTACGCAATTACTGACAAGGGGGCTTACGCGGCATGGCTGTAATGACTGATGTGCGCGAGGCCGCACAGGGCCTCATCGAATATGCCATCCACCGATCGATGATCGGACAGGACGACCGCATCTGGGCCTACAACACCATTTTGGAGTGCATCGGCGCTACGGGACCGGCGCTCGATATGGCCTGGGCGCTGCAGAACGAGAAGCTCTCGCTCTTGCACCCCGATACGCTCCCCGACTTTGACCTTGAAGGCACGCTTGCCGCGCTTTCCGAGACCGCCGTTGCCAACGGCGCCGCCGAGGACACGGCGTCGGGCCGCGACCGCATCGCCATGCGCATCATGGGCGCGCTCATGCCGAGGCCTTCGGTTGTAAACGAGGAATTCAACGGCCGCATGGGCGTCAACGAGCCCCGCGCCGCGACCGACTGGTTCTACGGCCTGTGCTGTGACGCCGGTTACGTGCGCCGCGCCGCCATCGCGCGCAACATTAAATGGAGCACTTCCACCAACTGGGGTGACCTGGAGATCACCATCAACCTGTCCAAGCCCGAGAAGGACCCGCGCGATATCGCCGCGGCAGGTGTAGCCAAGAACACGGGCGAGAAGTATCCCGCCTGCCAGCTCTGCATCGAAAACGAGGGCTATCCCGGACGCTCCGCCGCAGCCGACGGCGGCGCTCACCCCGCCCGCCAGAATCTGCGCGTTATCCCCATCCAGCTCGACGGCGAGCGCTGGGGTTTCCAGTACAGCCCGTACGCGTACTTTAACGAGCACTGCATCACGATGAGCTCCGAGCATCGTCCGATGCACGTCGACCGCAAGGGGCTGACCTGCCTGCTCGACTTTGTCGACCTGTTCCCGCACTACTTTATTGGCTCCAACGCCGACCTGCCTATCGTGGGCGGCTCGATCTTGTCGCACGACCACTTCCAGGGCGGCGCGCACGAGTTCCCCATGATGCATGCCGCCGAGGTCTCGCAGTTTAGCGTGCCCGGTTTTGACCAGGTCAGCGGTACCGTGCTGCAGTGGCCGCTCTCGGTACTGCGCCTGCGCTCGCATGACCGCGCCCAGCTGCTCGACGCTGCTGAGAAGATTATCCTCGCCTGGCGCGAGTGGACCGATGAGTCCGCGGGCGTCATCGCGCACACAGCCGATGGCGTGGCGCACAACACCGTGACGCCCGTCATCCGCCGCGTCGACTCCCGCGGCAATGCCGGCGGCGAGATTTACGAGGCCTACCTGGCGCTTCGCTGCAATATCACGACCGACGAACATCCGCTGGGCGTTTTCCACCCGCATGCCGAGTACCACCATATCAAGAAGGAGAACATCGGCCTGATCGAGGTCATGGGCCTAGCGATTTTACCGCCGCGCTTGGTCCCCGAGCTCGGCGCTGTCCGCGAGCACCTGCTGGCGGCCAAGGCCGATGCCAGCTACGACCTTGCCGCTGCGCTCGAGGGCGACGACCTTTGCCACAGCCACGCCGCATGGGCCGAGGACGTCTATGCCCGCCGCGCCGATGAGCTCACGGCGGACAACGCCATCGATATCCTGCACGAGGAGGTCGGCGTGGTGTTTGGCCACGTGCTCGACAACGCCGGCGTCTTTAAGTGGAACGAGGCAGGACGCGCCGCCCAACAGCGCTTTATCGACTCGCTGTAGCACGCGAGCTCGAACGCACGCACTTAACAAATAGCGCCTACACGACCGCGGCGCCCGCCGGCAACATCGCCGGCGGGCGCCGTTTTCTGATGCAAGGGTAACTAATTTGCACCAAAACAAGGAGTGTCCCAAACTGCCGGCAGAAAAGGAACGTCCCCAGGTGCCGACCTAAACCAACACATTATTCGATGGAAAAACGTGGATGCCTCCCACATTATTCGATGGAAAAACGTGGTTTACTCCCACATTTTTCGATGGAAATACCAAAACGATCTTATACTAACCATGATAGTTAGGAGGCAGTATGCAGCGACAGCTAATGGACGAACTCATCGCTTGGAAATCTAGGGCAAACCGCAAGCCCCTCCTGCTTAAGGGGGCCCGTCAGACGGGAAAAACCTGGCTTCTCAACGAATTCGCAGGGCGGCAGTATCAAAACGTCATCCGTTTTGACTTTATGCTCGAACCGGGCGCACGCTCGCTGTTCGACGGAAGCCTTGACCCCAAACGCATCATCTCCCAGATAGAGCTCCTGCGCGGCCAGACCATAACGCCGACAGACACACTCATCATCTTCGACGAAATCCAAGAGGCACCGCGTGGCATCACCTCGCTCAAATACTTCAACGAGCTGGCGCCGGAATACCATATCGTGGCAGCCGGCTCCTATATGGGGCTCGCGCTCCGACGCGAAAACGAGTCGTTCCCCGTCGGCAAGATCGACCAGCTCACCATGCGCCCCATGGGGTTTGTCGAGTTCGTTCGTGCCGTCGATGGCGATCCGCTCGCAGATGCCATCCTTGCCGCAGACATGGACCTGCTGGCAAACGTTTCCGAAAAGCTCGAGCGCCTGCTCAAGGAATACCTCGTTGTCGGTGGCATGCCAGAAGTTGTCTCCGCTTTCGCCGCCTCCCACGATTTCATCGAGGCCCGCAGGCTTCAGCAGCAAATCATCGAAGCTTACGAATCCGATTTTGGCAAGCATGCGCCAGCCCGCATCGTCGAACGCATGAGGCTGGTTTGGAAATCCCTTCCCGGCCAGCTCGCAAAGGAAAACAAGAAGTTCGTCTACGGTGCGCTCCGTCCCGGGGCGCGCGCGCGCGATTTTGAGGAAAGCCTCCAGTGGCTCATGGACTATGGAATCGTTCATAAGGTACCACGTGTTTCCGCCCTAAGAGCACCGCTCACAAGCTACGAGGATCTCTCGGGCTTCAAGCTGTTCTGCATCGACACCGGCATCCTCGGAGCACTCTCCGGCCTCTCGCCAGCCATTGTTCTGAACGGGCCCGCTGTTTTTACGGAGTTCAAAGGCTCGCTGACCGAGCAATACGTCGCACAGGAGCTTTTGCTCCAAGGCAAAACTCCCGCGTATTGGTCATCTTCCTCCGGCAATGCAGAGACTGACTTTGCCATCGACCATGCGGGGACCGTGCTTCCGCTCGAGGTCAAGGCGGCAGAGAATCTCAAAGCAAAGAGCCTGAGGATTGCCTGCGAGAAGTTCAAGCTCGAGCGCTGCATGAGAACATCGTTAGCGGCATATAGAGACGAAGGCACGCTCGTCAATATTCCGCTCTGGGAGATTGGGCAAATCGACAAGCTGGCATAGGCGCTGTGGAGGGGGTGCCCCGTAAGGAGTGTCCCAAACTGCCGGCAAAAAAGGAACGTCTCTATCTGCCGCATTCCCGAAGCAAGGCAACGCCGATGTTTTGGCAACGGCAGCGAGCGGGCCGCATTTGAGACAAGGTGACGTGAAACGAAAGGGCGCTGACCTTCTGGTCGCGCCCTTGAAGTTGAACGTCAGATTGTCCAAATGCGGTCCGCGCAGCGTCGGCAGGTTACGGCGTTTGGTAAAACGCCGTAACTCGACGCCGTAACCCTAAAGCTCCGTTACTTCAACGTTGTTGTAGATCTCGTCCCAGCGGTCCATGACCAGGTGGCCGGTCTTGGGATCCATGGCATTGAGCTTGCCGCAGGTATTGGCGGTCTTGAGCACCGTGACATCGTCGGCACCAGCAGCAATGGCATGCGCAAAGCCGGCGATGGTCGAGTCACCGGAACCCGTCGCGTTCACAGCCGCAATCGCGGGCGTCTTGGCGCGGAACGCGCGGCCCTCATGGAAGCCCACCGAACCGGCAGCGCCCATCGAAACGACAACCCAGGGAATACCGGCAAAGCGGTCATCGGCGGCAAGCGCCTCGCGCAGGGCATCGACATCATCGGTCGTAAAGGACGTACCCAGCAGGCCGTTAATCTCGGTCAGGTTGGGCTTTACGAGCTCAGGCTTAGCGTCAGACTCCAGCGCGGCCTCCAGCGATGCACCCGAGGTGTCGAGCAGCACCTTGGCGCCCGCCTCCTCGGCGATCTTGACGAGCTCGGCATAGTAGCCGGCATCGACGCCGCGCGGCAGCGAGCCCGAAAGCGTCACAACGTCCGCCTTCGCTGCAAGCTCGGCAAACTTGGCCGTAAAGGCCTCGAGCTCGGCCGGGGCGATCTGCGGGCCGCTCTCCAGCAGCTCGGTCTGATTACCCTCGTGCAGGATATTCAGGCAAATGCGCGTCTCACCGGCGATGGGCACAAAGTCATTCTTGACGCCGTCGGCATCCATAAGCTCGGCCATATAGGCACCCATGTGGCCGCCGAGCAGACCGGTCGCGAGCACGTCGTCGCCCAGCTGCAGCAGCACGCGGCTCACGTTGAGGCCCTTACCGCCAGCGGTCTTTTCGGGCGTCACACGGTTAACATCGTCGATGATCAACTTGTCGAGCTGATAGCGCGTATCAATCGACGGGTTCATGGTAACGGTCAGAATCATATTGAACTCCTGTTTCCGGGGCACGACACGCGCGACCCCAAACATACGATAGCTCGTTAAAGGATCTCGATCTCAAAGCCGCGGGTAACGGTCTCCCCCGGCTTGGCCACCAGGCAGCCGCGCTTGTGCTCCAGAATATCGTCCTCGTCGGAGCAGGTGGACAGACCACCCCACGGTTCCACGGCCACAAAGTCACCCTCGGGCTTGCTCCACACAATCAGGTATGGCATATCGGGGAACGTCAGGCGCACGCCCTTGTCCTCGGTTTTCTTGGTAAGCGTAACCACGCGGCTCTCGAGCACGTCAAAGATGGTCTCTGCGAAGTCAAAGAGTTCGTGGGTCAGCGGCAGGTCATGGCCAACCATCGGGTTCTTGCTGCGATGCTCAACATCAATCAGGCCCGTCGAGGGAACGGCAGCACAGAGCTCGGCGGCCTCGCGCTGCTCAAAACGGAGCTCGTAGTCGTCATAGGACTCGCCCTCGTCAAGCGGGCACTTAAAGCCAGGGTGGCCGCCCACAAAGAACGGCATGTCTTCGGTGCCCTCATTGGTCACCTCGTATGACACGGCCACCTTCTCCGCATCGATCGTGTAACGAGCAACGATCTTAAACGGATACGGGTACTGATCGAGTAACTCGGCATGGTCGGCAGAGCTTAGGCTCAGCGCGACCATGTTGTCGCCCTGCTCCTCGAGTTTCCACTCCTGTTTGCGAGCAAAGCCGTGACGGGCAAGCTTGACCTCGCGGCCGCCCATGGTCATTGCGTGACCGTCACGAAGGCCACCGCAGATCGGGAAGCAAATAGGTGCCTGCCCCGACCAGACCGACGGATCACCCTGCCACAGGTACTCACGGCCGTTGGCCGCAATAGAAGTGAACGATCCGCCAGCCGTGCTCAACGCAATGCGGACAGAGCCGTTATCAAGAACAAACTCCATGGGAATCTTCTCCTTCACATATCATCTCGCACAATCCATTGTGAACGTCGTGCCTTTAGCAGAAAGGTAATGAGGCAGCGCCGCAAACAAAAGAACAATGCACGTCCAGCCCGCTGGGCCAATTGGGCTGATAGCAAACCGGCCCGCGCCCCATCACAGAAACGCGAGCCGTCAACGGACTAGTTAATTACGCCGGATACCCGTTAATCATGGTATTCGCCGCGGTCCCACTTCTCGAGGAACTCGTCAAAGAAGTGCGGGTCGGCCTGAGCCTCGGCGTCGGCCTTATTGCAGGCATCGATCTTGGCGATCAGGGCATCGTGCTCGGGGGTCTTCTCGTAGGGCTCCTCCAGGAAGGCAAGCATGATATCGGCCATCAGGAACTCGCCGGTGATCTTGCCGCCAAAGCCCACGATGTTGGCGTTGAGCTCGCGACGGGCATACAGGGCAGAGGTCATGTCGCGGACCAAGGCACAGCGGGCGCCGGGAACCTTGTTGACGGCGTTGGTGATGCCGATGCCGGTACCGCACAGGGCCACGCCAAAGTCGGCCTTGCCGCTGGCAACAGCCTCGCCCACGGCCTTACCGTAGATGGGGTAGTGCGTACGGGTGTGGCTGTAGGTGCCGCAGTCGAGCACCTTGTAGCCAGCCTGCTCCAGGCGGTCGGCCAGATAGATCTTCTCGTCCGTAACGATATGGTCGCAACCGATTGCGATGGTCTTCTTCATCAGAACGTCCTTTCGTCTGAATTCACAAGTTGAGGTAGAAGTTCGAGTTCTCGGTGGCTCTCGTTAGGCCATCTTGTTGAGCATGTCGACACGGATCTGGTGACGGCCGCCGGCGTACTGGGCGCGCAGGAACTCGCGGGCGATCTTCTTGGCGACCTCGGTGCCCACAACGCCCGGGCCCATGGTGACCATGCGCGAGCCGTTGTGCTCGCGGGTCATGTAGGCGGAACGCTCGTCGGAAATGTTGGCGACGACCATGCCCTTTATCTTGACGGCGGCCATATAGGAGCCGACGCCGTACTTATCGAATGCGAAGCCCTGGGAATCCTTGTGCTCCAGCAGGTCCTTGGCAACGGCGGTCGCGGAATCGACAAAGTCCGCGGCAGGGGTCTCGGAATAGTCGACGACCTCGTGACCGTCGGCGATGAGCATCTCCTTGATGGACTCCTTCATCGACATACCGTCGGCATCGGAAGCGATTACAACCCTCATGACATCCTCCTTGAGAGATACGCAGGTGCGTAGTTTCTGTTTGGAAGTGTTGAATCGCGTTCAGGTCCGGGCATCTGAATGTGCGGTTCTTCACTGTTCGTGTTTATTTGAACACATTCGAACATCAACTGCAAGAATTATTTGTTTATCTTTGTTCTTTTTTGAACAAATACCGTTCACGGATGATTGCTGACCGTTTGAGCCCGGCGCGGACGTAGCGACCGCGTATTCAACAAACAAAAGGGCGGCCGAGAACGTGTCTCGGCCGCCCTTCTTACGGTTAATCTTCCAAAGAACGCTTTGCCGCCTACTCAGACTGCCTGCCCTTCTTGGCATGCTTGGACGGAGCACTCAGAAAGCGGCCCGTCAAATAGTTCGCGGGACCGGAGATATCAATCCCCAGCAGGGTGTGCCCCAGCCACAAAAACGCCGCGAGCACCAGCAATGGAATCACGCACGAGGTCACGATCATCACGATGACGCCTTCGATAAGGTCGGTCACCTGCTGCACGATCTCGTCGGTCATCTGCTTGGCGCCGCTGGTCACCGACGTGACGAGGCCCGAGGCACCGTCGGCAAGCTGCTCGAGCACGCTCTTGGACTCTGCGGACTCGGTCTTTTTCTTGCTTGTTTTGGAGCTATCGCTATCTGCCGCACTCGCAGCGTCGGCCGCCTTTTGCTCGGCCGCCTCGATGCTAACGCGATACGTTTCATCGACCTTCTGCGACACCCATACGCTCGCGGGCACGAGCGCCATGCCGATCACGGCAACCACCAGCACGCGCGTCGCCACACGGCGCAGGACAGTGCTCGTGCTCCAGCGCCCGTGAATGCCGAGCGACGCCGCAAAGAGCACCAACGCAAACGGGATTAAGATGCCCAGGCCAACCGACCACAAAATCGTGAGCAAATATTTCTCCAGGTATAGCACGGCAAGCACGATACCAAGGTTGCCTGAAAGCTGTGCGAGCTGCTCGGCAACCGGCGTTCCCGTATCACCCGGCAGCGCGGTAATGCCCGCAGACAGCGCCACGCACGAGGTCGTGAGCGCCAGTACGTTACCTTTCTTTTGATCGATGACCTCGATGGTGGAGTCCCAAGTTTTGGTATCGGCAAAATGCGGACGAGCTACAAAGCCCGACAGCAGCGCCAGTACCACGAGCGCAACGATAAAGCCAATCTGCAGCTTTTTGTTTGCGCACACGACATCGGACAGGCTGGGCTGCAGCTCGGTTACCGTCGTGTGCTCGGTTATCTGGACAGGACGCCCATGAGCCATCTCGTGCGCGCCTCTTTTTTGTATTGACCCGTTATCCGGCATTTGGATACCTCCTCAGTCCGGCGTTTAATGCGAAAGGAAGTATACCCACCGAGCAAAAATCGAACGGGAGGACGAACGGAGCGCACCAAGACTGTCCCCAATGACTAGTCGTTTAAGAACGTCCCCAATGACTATCTCGGGATGAGTTGCGGGGAGGAGGACAGAAAAAGCCCTGCCGCAGGTAGCGGCAGAGCTTTTGGAAGGGGGCTTGGTTGTACGGACTCGTTAGGCGAGCTTGGCCTCGAGCTCGGCAATGCGCTTGTAGGCATCGATGGTAAAGCGGGCCTGCTTCTCCAGAATCATGGTAGTCATGAGGGTATCCTGAGCATGGGCCATGATGAAGGTCATCTCCATCTCGCCGCCGCCGGCCTCCTGCGAAAGCAGCTTGGTCTGCGTGTCGTGGGCACCGATGAGTGCATCGCTGGCATCCTTGTGCAGCTGCTCGGCCTTCTCAAAGTCACCCTCGCGAGCAGCATCGAGCGCTGCAAGCAGATCGGTCTGGGCGTCACCTGCGTATGCGACAATCTCGAATCCAACCATCGAGATTTCTTCTTTGGTTGCCATATTGCGTTCCTTTCACATATGAACCAATGGAGAGCATCGCGTCCGGGCATACGCGCTGCGTTCTGTATGGCAGAAACAATAACATTCAAACAAAAAAGAACAGCGCAAAACGTAATTTCGAGCTATGAACGGTCACTTTTCGCCCGTGAACGGTTTTTAAACCATTTTGACAATATCGAACACAATTAGTGGCAACCCAAACAGACCTGCGCCCTAGCGTACATCGCGCACCGTATCGCCCTCGACGAGCGCGCCCGGAAACAGCATGTGCTCCACACCGGGCGCAACGCCCTCGGCACCGGCAATCTTGTCGACCGCCCACATGCCGACGCGCTTGTTGTCAAAGCGCACCGTGGTCAGGCGACAATCGGGCACGATGTCGCCCAGACTGTCATCAACACCCACCACGCTCACGTCCTGGGGCACGCGCTTTCCGCGCGACTCGAGCCCGCGAATGCAGCCGTAGGCCATGGCGTCGTTGGAGGCATAGATGGCAGTACAGGTCGGATCATCCGCCAGAGCCTGGCCTGCGGCATATCCGCTCTGTGCCGTCCAGTCGCCGCGCACGAGCTGCGGGGGCTCAATGCCATGCGCGCGCAATGTCTCGCGCCAGCCTTCCTCGCGCCGCATGCCCGAAAGCGAGCGCTCGGGGCATGAGATAAAGTGCACGGTTTTGTGCCCCCGCCCCAGCAAGTACTCGACCACCTGGCGCGAGCAATCGAACTGGTCGTTATCGACCGTTGAACAGAGCGGGTGCTCCAGCATCGTAACGAGCACCGTCTGCATGCCGGGCAGCGGCTCGAAGGTGCCAAAGTCCGCCGGCATGCGATTCATGATCACGACCATGCCGTCTACCGGCAGCGCGCTCATACGCGACGATGCGCTCTCGAGGGTATAGGGATGTCCATCTACTTTAGTGAGGGTGATGGCATAGCCATGTTTGTCGGCCGCGGCGGCAAAGCCCTCCATACGGTCGAGGTTGCCGGTACCGGTAATGTTGAACATGGCGACGCCGACGGTCTTAAACTTGCCACGGCGCAGCGATCGACCGGCAAAATTGGGGCGATACCCCAGCTCGCGCATGGCGGCACGCACGCGTTCCTTGGTCTCGGGGCGCACGCTGGGCGAATCGTGTACGGTGCGCGAGACCGTCTGCTCCGAGACGCCCGCGAGGCGCGCCACGTCTTTGACGGATACCGATTTTTTAACAGCGGCCATAGGTCGATCTTTCTATGTCAACGATGCCATTGGTGGCACCCTACGCAGTCAAATGAAACGTCTTCAAGTATATCTAACGCCTCCCCCACCATACGCTCACCACCCAAAACCTACCGTTCACCGACATTTTTGCTTCCCCGAACGGCTTTTGTCGCCCAAATGTTAACGTTGCCATTGTGCAAACACAGAGCCACCGGGCGGCTCAAACGTTTACGCGTAAGGAATCGACGGTTCGCAGGCACAGGAACCACCGGTTCGCGTCTTTTTTTGTGTCACAAAATGGCAACGTCAACATTTTGGCAACCGAACGTCAAAAGCTACCATCGTTGCTAACCCACCGACTCTTAGGAGCATTGCATGGAGCAACTCATCGCCATCATCGAAAAGGGCCAGCCCTTTTTCAACGCGATCGCCCGCAACAAGTACCTCAAGGCGATCCGCGACGGCTTTATCTCCGTCATCCCCATCATCATCTTCTCGTCCATCTTCTGCCTGGTAGCCTCGGTCCCCAACATCTGGGGTTTCTACTGGCCCGATGACATCAACAACGCTCTGTGGAAGTGCTACAACTACTCCATGGGCATCCTGGCCATCGCCTGCGCCGCCACCACGGCCAAGCACTTCGCCGACGCTCAGAACCGCGACCTGCCCAAGAATAACCAGATTAACTTTATCTCATGCATGTGCGCGGCCATCATCGGCTTCTTGCTCCTTTCGAGCGACACGGTCGCCACGGACGCCGCCAGCGGCTTCAACACCACCTACCTTGGTTCCAAGGGCCTGCTGACCGCCTTCATCGCTGCGTTTGTGACCGGCATCATCTACAAGTTCTTTATCAAGCGCAACATCACCGTCAAGATGCCCGAGCAGGTTCCGCCCAACATCTCGCAGACCTTTAAGGACATCATCCCCTTCTCCGTCTGCATCACCGTCTTTTGGGTTTTTGACATCGTCTTCCGCGCTGCTTTTGGCTTCTGCTTTGCCCAGGGCGTCATCCAGGTGTTCCAGCCCCTGTTCACCGCTGCCGACGGCTATATCGGCCTCGCTGTGATTTACGGCGCCATGAGCCTCTTCTGGTTCGTCGGCGTCCACGGCCCCTCGATCGTCGAGCCCGCCATCGCCGCCGCTCTCGTTGCCAACATGACCGACAACCTAGCTGCGTTCCAGGCTGGCCAGCACGCTTCCGCTGTCCTGACCCAGGGTGCCCAGTACTTCGTCGTCTGCATGGGCGGCACCGGTGCCACGCTCGTCCTGGTCTTTATGTTCTGCTTCCTAGCCAAGTCCCAGGAGATGCGCGCCGTCGGTAAGGCCGCCATCGTCCCCGTCTGCTTTGCCGTCAACGAGCCGCTGCTGTTCGCCGCACCCATCGTGCTCAACCCCGTCTTCTTTGTCCCGTTTGTCTTTGCCCCGATCGCCAACATCTGGATCCTCAAGATCTTTATCGACTTCTTGGGCATGAACGGCTTTATGTACACCCTGCCCTGGACCGTCCCCGGCCCCATCGGCACCATCATGGGCCTGGGCTTCCAGCCGCTCGCCTTTGTGATGCTCGCCCTTATCCTGGTCGTCGACTTCGTCCTGTACTATCCGTTCTTCCGTGCCTATGACGCCCAGAAGTGCGCCGAGGAGGCCGAGATCTCCCAGGAGGAGCTCGCCGCCAAGAACGCGGAGAAGGCCGCTAAGCTCAACGATGCCTTCCAGGGCAAGGCTGACGCCAAGAGCGTTGCCGCCGGCGCTGCTGTCGAGGCCGTGAAGGCCGACGCTCCCGCCGCTGTCGCCACTGAGACAACGACCGCCAGTGACCTCAACGGCAAGCGCGTGCTCGTGCTCTGCCAGGGTGGCGGCACCTCGGGCCTGCTCGCCAACGCGCTGGCCAAGGCCGCCAAAGAGCGCGGCATCAATCTTGAGACCGCTGCCGAGGCCTATGGCAACCACGTTGACATGCTTCCCGACTTTGACCTGGTCGTCCTGGCCCCGCAGGCCGCAAGCTACCTGGCCGACCTGCAGAAGGACTGCGAGCGCGTGGGCAACAAGTGCGTCGCCTGCCGCGGCAAGCAGTACATCGAGCTCTCCCAGAACGGCGATAAGTCTCTCGCCTTCGTCTCCGAGCAGCTTTCGAAGTAAGTAACGCCCAAGGCCAGCCGACCATCCACAGCCGGCTGGCCCTTCGATTTAGACGATTGGATCATCATGTCCGTTAACCCCGCTAGCGTCACCAACCCGCCTGCGCAGTTTCCCGAGGGCTTTGTCTTTGGCGGCGCCACTGCTGCTTACCAGGTAGAGGGCGAGACCCGCACCCACGGTAAGGGCAAAGTCGCCTGGGACGACTTCTTGGAGGCCCAGGGGCGCTTTTCCCCCGATCCCGCTTCGGACTTCTACAACCAGTACCCCGTCGATCTGGAGCTGTGCGAGGAGTTCGGCATCAACGGCATTCGCCTCTCCATTGCCTGGAGCCGCATCTTCCCCAACGGCACCGGCGAGATCAACCCCGAGGGCGTGCAGTTCTACCACGATCTCTTCGCCGAGTGCCACAAGCACCACGTTGAGCCGTTTGTCACGCTGCATCACTTCGACACGCCGCTTGCCCTCTTTGAGAAGGGCGACTTCCTCAACCGCGAGACCATCGATGCCTTTGTGGACTTTGCCACCTTCTGCTTTAAGGAGTACGCCGACCAGGTGACCTACTGGTTCACCTTTAACGAGATTTGGGCCGATGCCTCCAACACCTACATCGAGGGCACCTTCCCCGGCGGCGTCAAGGCGCATCTGGCCGAGGCTTTCCAGTGCGAGCACAACATGATGCTCGCCCACGCCAAGGCCGTGCTGGCCTTCCACAACGGCGGCTTTAAGGGCAAGATCGGCGTCATTCAGTCGCTGGAGTTTAAGTATCCGCTCAACGAGAACGACCCCGCCGACATCAAGGCCGCCAACAACGAGCACGTGCTGCAAAACCAGTTCTTGCTCGACGCCACCTTCCGCGGCGACTACGCGCCCGACACCCTCGAGTGCGCCAACCGCCTGGCCGCCGTCTCGGGCGGCACCATCGAGATCCTAGACGAGGATCTGGAAATCATGCGCGAGGCCGCGCTCTACAACGACTACCTGGGCGTTAACAACTACCAGTGCCGCTTCTTGAAGGCTTACGACGGCGAGAACGACCTGCACCACAACGGTACGGGCGAGAAGGGCACTGGCCGCTGGCGCGTTAAGGGTATTGGCGAGCATGTGAACAAGCCTGGCATCCCCACCACCGACTGGGACTGGATCATCTATCCCGAGGGCCTGTTCGATCTGCTCGTCTACATTAAGCAGCGCTACCCCAACTACAAGCAGATCTTCATCACCGAAAACGGCATGGGCTACAAGGACCCCTACAAGGACGGTTTTGTGGACGACCAGCCGCGCATCGACTACATCGAGCAGCACCTGCGCTGGTTGCTCAAGGCCATGGAGGTGGGCGTCAACGTGGGCGGCTACTTCCTGTGGAGCCTGCAGGATCAGTTCTCCTGGACTAATGGCTACAACAAGCGTTACGGCTTCTTCTACGTTGACTTTGAAACCCAGAAGCGCACGCCCAAGGCAAGCGCATACTGGTATAAGCACGTGGCGCAGACCCGTCGTCTGGACTAGTGACTGGCGGGGTTGCCCGCCCACATAACCTGTCCCCATTTCTCAGCCGGGGGCGGCACGTCACACGGCGCGCCGCCCCCGGCCTTTTTTGGGCGGACCGTATCGCACGTTTGTCTCGATCTGTAACATCTAGCCGAGTTTTTTGGTCCTAGCTGTTACAGATTGAGACGAACAGGATTGCTCTTTCCGAAGAATCTAAATCTGTAACACGTAGCCCGCTTTTGACCGTCTACCTGTTACAAATCGAGACAAACGGAGTAGGACCTAACCCCGTATGTCCCTAACAGTCGAGCGTTCGACCAGCGTACTCGGCACATGAATCGCCTCGATAGACGAGCTCTCTCCAATCGCCGCCTCAAACGCAAGCTTACCGACACCGCGCAAATCAAATCGCAGCGTCGTCAGCCGATTGTGAGGAACAAGTCCCTCGAGTGCGTCGTCGATACCAACCACGCTCACGTCGTCGGGCACGGACAGGCCCGCGTTCTCGAGCGCGGCGATAACGCCCAGCGCCATCTGGTCATTTGCCGCAAGCACGGCAGTCGGCGCCTGCGACCCGCCGGCAAGCACCTCGGCCGCAATCCGCTCGCCCATGGCGTACCCACTGTCCGCACTCCAATCGCCACGCAGCATCGGAGCGGCATCGACATGAGCACGACCCAGCGTATCGCGCCAACCGGCCTCACGAAAACGCGAGGAAATCGAGTTTTCCGGACCCGCCACAAACCGCATATTCAAGTGACCATGTTCCAGCAGATAATTGGTCAACAGCTCGCACGAACCATACTGGTCGGAGTCGATCGTCGTGCAGCGCGGATGCGCATACATGGACAGGATGACCGTTCGCACTCCCGGCTGGGGAACAAACTCCTCAAAATCGGGAGCCATGCGGTTCATGTTGAGAATCATGCCGTCGACGGGTCGCTCGACCATGCGGCGCGAGGCATCGGCAAGTGTATAGGGCTTGTCGCCGCCCATCTCGATCATAGTGACGGCAAAATCGTGCTCGCGCGCCGCTTGCATGATACCCTCGAGCGTCGCCAGGTTACCGACACGTGTGATGTTGTACATGCACAGGCCAATAGAACGATACGACCCGCCGCGCAACGCCGCTCCAGCAAAATTGGGACGAAAGCCCAGCTCTTCCATGGCGGCCAGCACACGCTTGCGCGTCTTTTCCGTCACGTTGGGCATACCGTTGACCACGCGAGACACAGTCTGGCGGCTCACGCCAGCGAGCGCCGCAACCTCTGCCGCGCTCGCCGAACGACCATTCCTTGTCTGCTGAGCCATGCCTTCCACGCTAACCTGCTTCCCAACTATTCCCCGCGCCCATGGCGCATCGTACATACATCGATAACGTGCTCATGATACCCGAGCCATATACCACAACATGAAAACTTCTGTCAATCAAAACCGCTTACCGAACAAATACAACCGTTCGCGGCTGTTTGAAGTTGTTTTGTTTCTATACATCCCAGCCGGATGTTAACGTGCTCATTGTCAAATGTTCACGTGCTCATTTTGGTTCTAATCATTTTAAGATAGTGTTTATCGGGCTTTTTCACCGCTGAAAGCTAACCAGGGAGCCTCCTGAGCGCAAACGCACAATATCGAACAGCGAGACGAGAGGGTGTATGCATATGTCTTTGCTAAACCGCGTACAGCAGCTGCCGAAGGGCTTTGTTTGGGGCGCCGCAACCGCCGCGTACCAAACGGAAGGTTCCACGAAGGTGGCAGGCAAGGGTAAGACCATGTGGGACGATTACCTTGTCGCCCAGGGTCGCTTTTTGCCCGACCCGGCCAGTGATTTCTACAACCGCTACGAGGAGGATATCCGCCTTTCTGCCGAGCATGGACTCAACGCCATCCGTGTGTCCATCGCCTGGACCCGCATCTTCCCCAACGGCGACGATGCCGAGCCCCTCGCCGAGGGCGTTAAGCACTACCACGAGCTGTTCGCCTGCTGCAAAAAGTATGGCGTCGAGCCCTATGTGTCCCTGCATCACTTTGACTCCCCCGCCGCCCTGTTCAACCAGGGCGACTGGCTCAACCGCAAGACCGTCGACGCCTATGTGCGCTATGCCGAGTTCTGCTTCCGCGAGTTCCGCGAGGTCAAGAATTGGTTCACCATCAACGAGCTCATCAGCCTCTCGCACTCCCAATACATCCAAGGCAACTTCCCGCCCAACCATCACTTTGATGTGACGAGCGGCATCCAGAGCCAGCACAACGAGCTCGTTGCCCACGCCCGCGCCGTCAACCTGTATAAGGATCTTGACGAGACCGAGCACCTGGGCGGACGCATTGGCATGGTCAACGTCCTGACGCCGGCATATCCTGCCACAGACTCGCCCGCCGACCAGCACGCCGCCGACCTGTACAACGCCTTCTACACCGACTTCATCATGGACGGCGCCTTCCTGGGTCACTACTCCGCGCGCACCCTCTCACTCATCAACGAGATTCTGCGTGCCAACAACGCCACGCTTACGGTTGAGGACAGCGACATGGAGGAGCTCGCCAAGGCGGCGCCCCGCAACGATATGTTCGGCCTCAACTACTATCAGTCGGCGTTTATCGCCGCCTACGATGGCGAGTCCACCAACAGCTTTAACGGCACCGGAGACAAGGGCACCTCGTGCTTTAAGTTTAAGGGCGTCGGGCAGCAGGTCGATATGCCGGGTATCCCCACCACCGACTGGGATTGGCTCATCTACCCGCAAGGCCTCTACGACACGCTCAAGCACATCAGCGCCACCTATCCCAACCTCCCCGTCATCTATATCACCGAAAACGGCCTGGGCCACAAGGACCCCGAGCCCGACGCAAACGGCATCGTCGCCGATCCCGAGCGCATCGACTTTGTCGACCAGCACATGGAGAAGGTGCTCCGGGCGCGCGCCGAGGGCGTCGACGTCCAGGGCTACTTTATCTGGAGCCTGCAGGACCAGTTCTCGTGGGCCAACGGCTATAACAAGCGCTACGGCCTGTTCTACATCGACTTCGACACGCAAAAACGCTACATCAAGCAGTCGGCACTCTGGTACAAGGAGCTCGCCGACACTATGGCGGACGCGCAGTAGCGCATCGCCTCGCTTTCCCCCGAGAGGGGAGCGGCCCTATGCGATACAAACCCAGCCGCTCCCCTCTCTCCCCCTGGGACCGACCCCGCCTGCACCCGGGCTTTTAGCAAGCGGGAGACCATATAGGTTTTCAACGTCCATGCCATTAAGATTTCATGCAAAGAGGAGCGTGAACTATGGAATCGATCGTTAAGTTCTTGGAGAAAGGTCAGCCGTACTTCGACAAGGTCTCTAAGAACATCTACCTTCAGGCCATTAAAGACGGCTTTTTGGCAGCAATGCCCATCATCCTGTCTTCTTCTGTCTTCCTGCTTATTTCGACCCTGCCGGGCGTTGTCGCCACGGTCGGCGGCTTTACGCTGCCCGACTGGTGGAACGTCGACGTCGTGAACTTCTGCAACAAGGTTTACAACTTCACGATGGGCGTCGTGGGCATCATGGTCGCCGGCACCACCGCAAGCGCGCTGACCGGCTCCAAGAACCGCCGCATGCCTGCCGGCAAGGCCATCAACGCCACGAGCACCATGGTCGCCGCCATGTGCGCTATGCTCATCTTGGCCGTTACCCAGACGAGTGCCAAGATCGACGGCGCCGATGTCTCGGTGTTCTTTACCGACAACATGGGCACCAAGGGCCTACTGAGCTCCTTTGTCGCCGCATTTGCCACGGTCAACATCTATGCCTTCTGCATTAAGCGAGACATCACCATCAAGCTGCCCAAAGAAGTCCCCGGCGCCATCGCCCAGAACTTCCGCGACATCTTCGCCTTCAGCTTCTCCATCCTGTTTGTCGCCGTCATCGACGTTATCTGCCGCACCTGCTTGGCCGTCCCGTTTGCCAACGTCATCTCCACGCTGGTGAGCCCGCTGTTCGCCGCTGCCGATTCCTACGCCGGCCTCGCCCTCATCTGGTTCATGATCCCGCTGTTCTGGTTCATGGGCATCCACGGCCCCTCGGTCGTTAAGCCTGCCCTCAACGCCGCGCTGTTTGGCAACATCACCACCAACCTCGCCACGCTGCAGGCCGGCGGTCACCCCGCCCTCGCCCTGACCGAGAACTTCGGTAACTACATCGGCGAACTCGGCGGCACCGGCGCCACGTTCATTGTCCCGATCATCTTCCTGCTCTTTATGCGCTCCAAGCAACTCAAGGCCGTCGGCAAAGCCTCTGTCGTACCCGTGATGTTCGCCGTCAACGAACCGCTGCTGTTCGCCGCGCCCATCATCCTCAACCCGTACTTCCTGATCCCGTTCCTGTTTGCCCCCGTGGCCAACGTCCTCATTGGTAAGTTCTTCATCGACTTTTTGGGCATGAACGGCTTTATCTATGCCATGCCGTGGGCACTCCCCGGACCGATCGGCACCTTCATCGACACCAACTTCCAGCCGATCTCTCTGGTCCTGGTTGTCGTCCTGCTGGTCGTTGACTTCTTAATCTACTACCCGTTCTGCAAGGCCTACGACAACGTCCTGTGCAAGCAGGAGGCCGAGACCCTGGCCGAAGAAGAGGCCGAGGAGACCAAGGCCGTCAAGACCGCTGCCGCCCCCGCCGTTGAGGCTCCTGTTGTCGAGACCGCTTCTGCCACTGAGGCCTCCGCAGCTCCGTCCGCCCTTAAGGGCAAGGATCTGAGGGTTCTGGTTCTGTGCGCTGGCGCCGGCACCTCTGCACTGCTCGCCAACGCGCTTAAGGAAGGCGCCGACGAGCTGGGCATCGACATTACCGCCAACGCCGGTGCCTACGGCAGCCACTACGCCATCATGGACCAGTACAACGTCATCGTCCTGGCTCCGCAGGTTCGCACCTATTACAACGAGATGAAGGCCGACACCGACCGCCTGGGCATCACGCTGCTGTCGCCCAAGGGCAAACAGTACATCGACCTCACTAAGGATCCCAAGGGTGCCGTCGCCTGGATCGAGGAAAACCTCGAGGCATAAAACGCTGACGCCACCTGCCGCTCGCAGAAAAAAAATGGCCCGTGCATCGATGCGTGATGCGCGGGCCATTTTGTTTAGACCGCACCCGTCCTCCTGTTCATCTTAATCTGTAACATCTAGCCGAGTTTTTGGGTCCCAGCTGTTACAGATCGAGGTGAACGCACAGGCCAAGCCAAAAATCTCAATCTGTAACATGTAGACCACTTTTGAACGTCTAGTTGTTACAGATCGAGACAAACGGAATAGGCCGAGCACGTCTACGCCCGCAGGTCCTTTACGCTGGAACGCTCGACCAACACGCCCGAGACGAGCGTACGGCTTCTGGAGCTCGGGGCTTCCAGACCCGCGACGACCTCGTTGAGCGCACGGACGCCCAGCTCGCGGTGGCGAAACTTCACCGACGTCAGAATCGAGTTGGGAATCGTCTTATAGAGCTCGTCGTCGAAGCCGATCACGGACACGTCGTCGGGCACACTGAGCCCTTTGTCACGTAGAGCCATCATCACGCCGTTTGCCATGCAGTCGTTAGCGGCGAGAACCGCCGTGCAATCGGGTTTATCGGCAAGCGCAAGGCCTGCGGCATAGCCACTATCCGCATTCCAATCGCCTTGCAGAGGCTCGGGCGGCTCAATGCCACGCGCCTCGAGCGCCGCACGCCAACCTTTCATACGGCACTGGCTCGACAGCGACTCTTTCTTACCAGAGACGAAGTACACGTTTTTATGCCCGCGATTCAAGAAGTACTCGCACGCCATGTGCGCACCACCCTCTTGATCGTCACTGACGGTGGAGCAGGTAGGATGTTCCATCGGTGTGATAATCACCGTCTTGAGGTCTTTCGGCGCCTCAAAGGTATCAAAGTCATCGACCATCTGACGCAGGTTGAAGATCATGCCATCAACAGGCAGCTGCGACATCCTACGCGCCGCTTCGGCAAGGGTCATCTTTTCCCCAGCCCGCTTTTTGATCATCGTGAGCGCAAAGCCTCGCTCTTCGGCGGCATCGGCGATAGCGTCAATCATGTCCACGGCACCGCCCGACAAGTGGAACAGCACCACGCCGATGCACCCGTAACGGCCCAACTTGAGTGAACGCGCGGCAAAGTTGGCTCGAAATCCGAGCGCCTCCATTGCGGAATGGACCTTATCGCGTGTCGACTCTCGCACGCTACCGGGCTCGTTGATCACACGCGAAACCGTCTTGAGAGAAACACCCGCGGCAACTGCCACATCGTTCATTGAGACATTTTTCTTGTCCATCGTTGCCACTACTTCTCCAGTCGGTCTTGCATCGCTTGTTTTTTGCGTTCTAGCATACACTACCTGCCTGACTGATAAATCAACCGTTTACCGGACAATATCGACCGCTCACCCGTATATCCTTGTTGCTCTTCCAAAAATGTCTTACGTTGTCATTAACGAAATGACAACGTTGTCATTTCGCAATGCCTTCCTTAAACAGGAAGGTTTCCGGGCAGTCCTGACCATCCATCGACGACCAGTTCCATCCACATGCATCGCGCATCAAGTAGCAAAGGAGCTCTATGGACGCCATCGTAAAGATGCTCGAAAAGCATCAACCGTTCTTCGAGAAGATCTAAAGGAACATCTACCTCCAGGCCATCAAGGACGGATTCCTTGGGTGCATGCCCATCGTCCTTACCTCTTCGATCTTCCTGTTGATCGCCACCCTTCCCGGCGTAGTTGGCATCACGCTGCCCCAGCCGCTCATCGACTGGTGCAACAAGTTGTACAACTTCACCATGGGCGTCATGGGCATCATGGTCGCCGGTACCACTGCCAAGAACTTCACGGCATCCATGAACCGTCGCATGCCCGCCGGCAAGGTGCTCAACGACGGCTCCACCATGGTTGCCGCCCAGTGCAGCATGCTGCTGCTTGCTGTTACGCAGTTCACCACCAAGTTCAACGGCTCCGAGCTTTCGGTCTTCGATTGCACTAGCATGGGTACGCGCGGTCTGTTCTCGGCCTATATCGCCGCATTCATTACCGTGTGGGTTTATAAGTTCTGCGTCTCGCGCGATCTGACCATTAAGCTGCCCAAGGAGGTTCCGGGCGCCATCGCTCAGAACTTCCGCGACATCATCCCCTTCGGTGGCGCTGTCATCATCTGCGGCATCATCGATGTCGTCGTGCGCAACCTCATGGGCGTTCCGTTCTCCGAGCTGCTCATCAAGCTGCTCTCCCCGCTCTTCACTGCAGCAGAAACCTATCCTGGCCTTATCCTTATCCAGGCAGCCACCGCGTTCTTCTGGTTCATCGGTGTCCACGGCCCCTCGATCGTCCAGCCGGGCATCGACCCCATCCGTCTTGCCAACCAGGCCGAGAACCTGCAGGTTCTGCTGGCCGGTGGCCACCCCGCCCACTCCCTCACCTTTAACATGTCGCTCGTGGGTGAGTTCGGCGGCACCGGCGCCACCTTCATCGTGCCGCTTCTGCTGATTCTCTTTATGAAGTCCAAGCAGCTCAAAGCCGTCGGTAAGGCCTCGATTGTTCCTGTTGCCTTTGCTGTCAACGAGCCGCTGCTCTTTGGCGCGCCGATGATCCTTAACCCCTACATGCTCATCCCCTTTGTTGCCGCCGGCTGCGTCAACGTGAGTGTTGCCAAGTTCTTTATCGATAACGTGGGCATGAACGGCTTCTCCTTCGTGGTGCCTTGGGCCACCCCCGCCCCCATCGGCATCTTCATCACCACGAACTTCCAGCTTATTGCCCTGGTATTTGTCGCGATCATCATCTTGCTGGACGCCATCATCTACCTGCCGTTCTTAAAGGCATACGATAAGCTGCTCTGCGACCAGGAGGCCGAGCGCGCCGCCGAGCTGGGTCTTGAGTCCAATGGCGCCGCTTCCATCGCCGCCAACGCCCCTGCGCCCGCTGTCGAGCAGACTACCGCTTCCGCCGACAGCAAGCCTGTCGCCGATCAGCCCGAGCCCGCCGCCGACACATCCGCCAAGAAGGATGTCGACGGTCTGAAGGTCCTCGTCCTGTGCGCCGGCGCCGGCACCTCTGCCATGCTCGCCAACGCCATCAAGGAAGGTGCGGCACAGACCGGAGAGAACATCGCTTCCTCCGCAGGCGCCTATGGTCAGCACACTGCCATCATGGATCAGTACGACGTCATCGTGCTCGCCCCGCAGGTTCGTAGCTACTACAACGACATGAAGGCCGACACCGATCGTCTGGGCATTAAGCTGCTCGCTCCCCGCGGTAAGGAATATATCGACCTTACTCGTGACCCCGCTGGCGCCATCAAGTGGCTCCGCGAGAACCTCGACTAGGTTCCTCCCTCTGTTGGTGCCCGGATCCCCAGTTCGGGCACCTCTCCCTATTCGAATCCCACAGAAAGGATGACTCATGACCAACCCCATGCAGTTCCCCGACGGCTTTGTGTTTGGCGGCGCCACCGCTGCTTACCAGGTTGAGGGCGAGACCCGTACGCACGGCAAGGGCAAAGTGCCCTGGGACGATTTCCTGGCTGCTCAGGGTCGCTTCTCCCCCGACCCCGCAAGCGATTTCTACAACAAGTACCCGGTCGATATCGACCTGTGCCAGCGCTTCGGCATCAACGGTATTCGCGTCTCCATCGCTTGGAGCCGTATCTTCCCCAACGGCACTGGCGAGATTAACCCCGAGGGCGTTGCCTTCTATCACGAGCTCTTTGCTACCTGCAATAAAGCCGGCGTTATCCCCTATGTCACGCTCGACCACTTCGATACGCCCGAGGCCTTTTACCAGAACGGCGGCGAGGGCTTCCTGACGCGCACGACGATCGACGCCTTTGTCGAGTACGCCAAGTTCTGCTTTGCCGAGTTCACCGAGGTCAAGCACTGGTTCACCTTTAACGAGATTCCCGCGACCGCCGAGGGCAGCTTTATCGTCGGCAACTGGCCGCACGGCGAGAAGTACCGCCTGGACAAGGCCTTCCAGCTCATGCACAACATGATGGTGGCCCACGCCAAGGCTGTCGTCGCCTTCCATGAGGGCGGCTTTGAGGGCGAGATCGGCATTGTCCAGAACCTGGAGCCCAAGTATCCCCTCGATCCCAACAGCGCTGCCGACTGCGAGGCCGCCCGCATGGCCGACGTCATCAACAACCGCTGGGTGCTCGACGCCACTTTCCGCGGCCACTATGCAGCCGACACCATGGAAGCCGCAACCAAGCTGGCCCATATCGCCGGCGGCGAGCTCGACGTCCGCGACGAGGACATCGCCGCGCTGACCGCCGCGCTCCCCTACAACGATTGCCTGGGCGTCAATACCTACAAGTGCCAGTTCCTGCGTGCCGCCGAGGGCGAAAACGACATCAATCACAATGGCACCGGCGACAAGGGATCCTCGCGCTGGTTCCTCAAGGGCGTGGGCGAGTCATGCGTGCGCGAAGGCGTACCCACCACCGATTGGGACTGGATCATCTATCCCGAGGGCCTGTACGATCTGCTGCTCCGTATTAAGAACGATTACCCCAACTACAAGAAGATCTACATCACCGAGAACGGCATGGGCTATAAGGACGACTTCGAGGACGGCTTTATCGACGACGCCCCTCGCATCGACTACATGCGTCAGCATCTCGCGTGGATCCTCAAGGCAATCGACGGCGGCGTAAACGTCGACGGTTACTTTGTGTGGTCGCTGCAGGACCAGTTCTCCTGGACCAACGGCTATAACAAGCGCTACGGCCTGTTCTACATCGACTTTGAGACACAGAAGCGCTATCCCAAGGCGAGCGCGTACTGGTACAAGAACGTCGCGGAGACCGGCCTGCTTATGGCCTAGTTTCCGCCGCATACCCCCTGTCGGCCGCATGCGAATCCCTCCACGGGTTCGTATGCGGCCTTTTTGTTTTTGGTGGGCCCGAGCGGATCATTCGTCTCGATCTGTAACATCTAGCAGGGATTTTCAATCCTAACTGTTATAGATTTAGACGAACGGGTGGCCCGGGCTGAAAGATCTCAATCTGTAACACGTAGCCCACTTTTAACCGTCTACCTGTTACAGATCAAGACAACAAGATAGTCAAATCCGAACTTTCCAAGCAGTTATGAAGCATGGTTTCTAGTTTTCGGTATCACGAACATACTTTCGGTATCATTTAATGGTATTATGATATCGAAAGTATGTTCGTGATACCGAAAGGAGCCGCATGCGCCAGTTCGATTACACCACAGTCCCAGCGGAACTCGAAGCAACTCCAATCACCAACCTCCTCCTCTCGATACGCGAGCATAAAGGCCGACAGCTTGTTCTGAGTCAAGTCAAACCCGAGCTTCTATCGTCCCTAATGGAGGAGGCTAAGATCCAAAGCACCCGATCCTCCAACGGACTTGAAGGAATTTTTACCACCCAAAAAAGACTCAAAGCGATCATGGCGTATTCCGCCAAGCCAAGCTCCCGCGCAGAGGAAGAAATCGCTGGATACCGAGATGTGCTGTCGCTTATTCACGAGCAACACGATTCCATTCCCGTAACGCCATCGGTCATTCTGCAGTTGCATCGTGACCTCATGGCGCACACGGCAATCTCGTATGGAGGCCGTTGGAAAGATGGCGATAACGAAATCGTCTCCATTGACGATCAAGGTAATCGATTTGTGCGCTTTAGGCCCCCTTCGGCTCTAGCAACCCCGGGACTTATTAAAGAAGCCTGCCAGTCCCTCAACGATGCTTTATCTCGCCAAGTTTGCGACCCCCTCCTTATATCGCTCCGCTTTATCTTCGATTTTGTCAGCATTCATCCCTTCAACGATGGCAATGGCAGGATGAGCCGGCTCCTTACAACGCTGCTGCTCGAAAAGACTGGATACGACGTTGCGCGTTACATCAGCATCGAACGACTTATTGAAGACAACAAAGCGCTTTACTACAACGCTCTCGCTGCAAGCTCCACTGGATGGAATGAAAATCAAAACACCGAAGTACCCTTTATCCGTTTCATGCTCGGAACAACCCTGGCCGCCTACCGACAGCTCGAGCAGCGTACCTTAATTGAATCAAGCACTCGTCCCATGTCGAAGCAAGCGCGCATCGCCGTTCTATTTCAACAGAGACCCGGCGTCATTAAGAAATCCGACATCCGATCCAACTGCCCCGATATCAGCGAGGTCACCGTTAAACGAACCCTCGGTCAGCTTGTTAGTTGCAGCGCAATCGAAAAAACAGGAGCGGGTCGTTCGACGGGCTACATACTCAAAGACGTCCATGCTCTAGAACTATTCTTGCAATCCACAATACCCGATAGCGAGGCCGCAATAACAAAAGAGGCTCCAAAGGATAAGCTCCTTGAACGTATAAACCACGCCGAGGATGAAAGCAGAGAGGAGCTCTATGAAGACTACGATTCATTCTCAAGGGACATAAAGATGAAATACGGAGTCTAGTCATATCCCAGAATAGCCTCATCCTTGTTGCCCAAAATTATTTGCGCGTCATTTTAAAGCGGTACCCCTGCGCCGGCTGGGGGGCAGAAGTATCGTCTGCCGATCCTGCTGGAGTCGGCAATCAGATAGCGCGCATCGGCCTTGCTAAAGGCGAGCTGCTGGATGCGGCCCTCGTCCATGTTGGACGTGGACACGTCGCCGTCCAGAATGCCGTTGGCACCGATAAACGCCGTGTCAATCCCTAGTGCGCGCAGGGCATCCTCGGCCATGGGGCCCACAAAGGCGGCGGTGCGGCGACGGTACATGCCGCCCACCAGGCACAGGTCGCAGCCCTCGCGCGCCTCGAGCAGGTTAAAGACCGAAAGCGAATTGGTCACATAGATGGAAGGCAGTTTGTCGGTGACTCGGAGAGCGCCAATGCGATCTCACGACGGTTGCGCTCATTGTCTCAATTAGATACTCAACGAAATACGGCCCCGCAGCTCAATAAGCTGCGGGGCCGTACCATACACCGACGAATCAACGACGAAGTGCATCCACTATTTGGCCAGCTCCTGAACGATCCAGTCAATTGCACCTTCGGGATCGTTGGTAAGGTCGATATACTCCTTGCCCCTTGTGGTGAGCAGTTTAATTCCAAGGCGATCGGTATCGGCCTTCATAGCGTCATAGTACATGCGTGCCTGGGGCGCCAGAACAATCACGTTGTACTGATCCATCGTCTCATAGTGGCTTCCGTACGCACCGGACTGAGAAACCAGATCGATACCCTTAGCAGCGGCACCTTCGCGAAGAGCATTTGCCAAGAGAGTCGAAGTGCCGGCACCCTGGCAAAGCACAAGCACGCGGATCTGCTCCGCCTTGTCCTTTACCGCCTCGAGAGCTTTTGCGACATTTTCCTGTGCGGCAATAGCATCTGCATCCGAGTTTCCTGCAGTCTCCTTTGCAGACTCTTCCAAACAAAGCTGATGGTCATACGCCTTGCAGAACGGATAGTAAATCACAAAGTCAACGACCAACAGCACTGCCATCAATACGAGAGAACGCAGATCGAGACCCGTGGTGAGGAACGCACCAATTGGGCCGGGAAGCGCCCACGGCATGGTATACATGGGGGCGTTCATTCCAATGACGTCAATGAAAAATTTACCGATAATGGCGTTGACCATAGGAGCCACTAGGAAGGGCACGAACATATAGGGATTGAGAACAATCGGCATACCGAAGATAACGGGCTCGTTAACTCCAAAAATCACCGGGATAATCGATGCCTTGCCCATGGCTTTAAGCTGCTTGGAGCGCATAAACATGATCAGGATAATAGGAACGATGAACGTGCAGCCAGAACCGCCCAGACCGCCGATGAAGCTTGTAAAGTCCTGCGTAAGAGCAATTGACGGGTGTCCACCTGCTTGGAAAACCTCAAGATTGGTAACGGTATTGCCGTAGAGCGCAGCATTGATCGGACTCATGACAACCGAAGCACCGTGGATACCCATAAATTGGAAAAGTGCGACCGCGCCTTCGATAAGCGCCATGCCAGGATAGGTGTCGACCGCGGAGAACAGCGGCGAGATGAGAGCGGATACCAAATTGGCGAACGGCACAGCAAGCAGCTTGCGGCTCGCAAGATCGATAAAAGCGCACGCAAGGATCGAAAACCCAAACGCAAAGATATCGCGAAAACTCTGCGCAATAGAGCCAGGGACCTCTTTGGGGAGCTTGATCGTCACATTATGGCTAATGCACACCTTATAGATATTAACGGTCAAGAATGCGGCTACGAACGCAGCGAGAAAACCCTTGGTTCCCATATAGCCGGTTTCAAAAACAGATGTATCTGCTCCGCCAATCGAGACAACATCGTTCGTCACCGATAGCAAGAGCATGCCGCACATGGCACAAACCATGCACGAGGTGGGGTTGAGAGATTTACCCGAAGGCATGCGACGGTTCATCGACATGGCAAGTGAGCTCGCCGTGGTGCCGGCCACCATAATGCCAAGAAGTCCCATGGTATATGCATAGATTTTATTGAAGAAATCCAGCACCTCAGGCGGAAGCGTGATGCCTACATAGGCAGGGAGCGTCGAAAGAAGAAGGAACAGGCTCGAGAACAGCACAATTGGCATATTCGAGAGAAAGCCATCCTTGATCGCCACCAGATAAATGTTCCTCGAGATTTTGTCGAAGAGGGGCTGGTGTTTTTCAAGGAATTTGACGATAGCGTCCATAACACATCCTTTCATGATTCCCGGGCACGTAACGATTTATCCGGACTCAACCGTCGTCGTCCCCGTTTGTATCCACTTATGTAAGTGAATACGTTCTTGTGCGAAATGTAATATCATTTGCGCGATTTATCATAACCAATTCTTTTTCCGCTTTGTCGATATGTCAAGAATTCAAATACTTATTCGGTGAACGGTAGTTGATTAATATAATGTTTTCCCAGTTAAAGGCTATTTTCCGAGCAGTACAATAAGCTTGCAACCGTTCACCGATTGGATATAACATATTGAATATATTGTTGTAACAATATTAGAGACAATGTCACAAGCCTGTCGTTCTAGTCAAAGGAAGTAACAATGCCCAAACGATTACTCAACATGTCCGCATCCGATTTTGCCGCCACGTCACCCATGGATCTAAAGCAGGCAATTCTGGCTTCCGAGGGACGTACCATCATGGCGGAAAACGTACCCTCCTCCCAATTTCTCGGCGGCGTTACTAATGCAGAAATCGAACGTGCCGCAGGTGCCGACCTGCTTCTGTTTAACGCGCTCGATGTGTTCGATCCAGTTATTGCCGGTATTCCAGATGATCTCAATGAAAACCCGGTCACTTGGGTGAAGCGAGCATGCGGAAGGCCCATTGGCGTCAATCTGGAGCCAGTTGATAACGAGGCAGAGATGTCTGAATCCCGAACGGAAATCCCCATGGGTCGTCGCGTCTCTCCCAAGACCTTAGAAAAGGCTAACGAACTCGGATTTGATTTTATCTGCCTGACGGGCAACCCTGGAACCGGCGTCTCCAACGATGCAATCGCCCATTCGATTAAACTCTCCAAAGAGCATTTCAATGGCCTGGTCATAGCCGGAAAAATGCATGGAGCGGGCGTTGCGGAACCTGTCATGACGCTCGAAATTGCGCGCAAGTTTGTTGACCTCGGCGTCGATATCCTTCTCGTGCCAGCCCCCTACACCGTCCCTTGCTTCCAAGAAGCAGACCTGCGCGCCATCGTAGACTTTGTACGATCCCACAACGTAGGCAAGTCAATTGAAGAGAAGGTTCTCGTCATGGCGGCGAACGGGACGAGTCAAGACTCCTGCGACAGCGAGACCATTAAGAAAATAGGCCTTGCAGCAAAAGCAGCCGGCGCTGACCTCCAACATATCGGAGACTCCATGAACGGTATCTGCCTGCCCCAGAATATCTTCACGCTCGGACAAGCCCTTCGTGGATACAGGCATCAGATCGTCATGCTGAGCCGCTCTGTGATACGTTAAGGTTACCTTGCCCACGTTACATCCCGACTGAGGCAACCATCAGGTATAACCAACATGCAAACTGAGGCTCTAATGCTCGATACACACGAAAAACGGCCACTCTATTTACAGCTCACCGACGCGCTGCTCAAGCAGATCGTCGATGAATATCAAGCAGACGATAAACTTCCAACAGAAATGGAACTCTGCGACGAATACGCCGTAAGCAGAACAACCGTCCGACTTGCCATGAGTGAGCTGGAGCGTCGTGGAAGTATCTATCGAATCCAAGGTAAGGGATCGTTTGTTGCACCGAAACGCGTTAGCGAGCTCAATTCACTTTTAGACTTTGACTTTGCAAGCCATTGCGATGGCGTTGATCCGGATGCCATCACCAAACATTTCGGCGGCCTCACATCAGGTCGTCCAATTTCCGTAATGATGCTCCAACAATTTGGATGTCAAAGTCGCGATGAAATTCAGCGTCTTGAATTGACCTACGAACTTGAAGGCAGCTTCATAGGCGCTGATACGTTCTTCATTTCAAAGTCGCGCGTTCCGAATAACCAGTTAGATTTTCAGGCATTTAGCAGAATCATGGACGACTTGTCCAAGTCTATCCAATCTGTTAGGGAAAGCTATAGAGCACGTCAGCTTAGCGATTCCGAAGCTAGTAATTATGGTGTTGCAAAACTTCCGGTCATCGAACTGACTCATTATGCTTACGACTCCGGAGGCAAACTAATCTCAATTGTCTGCCGCACCGTCTTAACTGGGCGGGTCCCTTATCAAAACTTTATTTTCAAGTCCTAATGTTCTTTTTCTTTTGTCTCGATCTGTAACACGTAGCCGAGTTTTTAAGTCCTAACCGTTACAGATCGAGACAAACAAGGTAGACCCCGCCGAATCGTCTCAATCTGTAACACTAAGACCGGTTTTGGACGTCTAGATGTTACAGATTGAGATGAATGCACAGGCCAATCCTCTCAATCTCAATCTGTAACATCTGGTTGGTGATTTCACCCCTACCTGTTACAGGTTGAGATGATTTGATAGTGGAGTCCTCATTTGCGCGTCATATCGCGTAGCGCTGACGCGCTGGTTCCCACAATGACAGGAGGTAAAGTCCTCCCGTATCGTCTGTTGGCAATCCCGTAGCTTTAGCTAGCAGATGACCCGCGTGTGTTCCTCGATGGCGGCACGATTCTCGGCGGCGATGCCCGGCTCGCACACCACGGCGTCCAAACTGTCCAGGCGGCAGAAGGTGTAGAAGTCGCGCTTGCCGATCTTGCTGGAGTCGGCGATGAGGTAGCGTGAATCGGCCTTGCTAAAGGCGAGCTGCTGGATGCGGCCCTCTTCCATGTTAGACGTAGACACGTCGCCATCCAGAATGCCGTTTGCGCCGATAAAGGCTGCGTCGATCCCCAGTGCGCGCAAGGTGTCCTCGGCCGTGGGGCCCACAAAGGCGGCAGTGCGGCGACGGTACATACCGCCCACGAGACACAGGTCGCAGTCTTCGCGCGCCTCGAGCAGATTAAACACCGAAAGCGAATTAGTCACGATGCGCAGGCGGCACGCCGGCAGCATTGAGGCCATCTGCTCAACCGTGGTGCCCGTCCCCAAAAAGATGGTCGAGCCCTCCTCGATAAGCTCTACGGCGCGGCGCGCGATCTGCAGCTTTTCCTCGGCATGCTTGGAACGCTTTTCGCTGTGCGAGTACTCGTGGCGCAACATAGCGTGGGGACGGCCCTGCGCACTGCGGGCTCCACCGTGCACGCGCTCGATCTCGCCTAGGCTCGCAAGCTCCTCAAGGTCACGACGAATCGTCATATCCGAGACACCCAGTGCATCCGAAATCTCCTTGACCGAGACCGTGCCCTGCTCCTCGAGCAGCTGGCGAACCCTATCCTGTCGCTCTGCCTTAATCACGATGAATCCTCGCCGTTCTATGCGTGCATATCATTCAAACAGTAACGAACAAATTGTATCAGACTCGTACGCGGCAAAAATGAACGCCCGCACAGCTCCAATCATCACTTTTTTGAGAAAAATACCCCCTGCTTTAGTGGGGTGTAGTGATAATCTCGCCCGTTCGCGCTACAGTTTGTCGGAAATACCTCGATGTTAGGAACCAAATGATCACTTCCGAGCTTTTCGGCACCGCGCCGTGCGGTACCCCCGTTCATCGTTACACCCTCAACGGGCCCGAGATCTGCGTTCGCATTATGGACTATGGCGCCACCGTGCTGGGTATCGATGTGCCCGACATTCCCGGCAACGTGCGCGATGTGGTGCTGGGCTTCGATAAGCTCGAGGACTACTTTGACAACCCTGCCTGCTTTGGCGCGACCATCGGCCCCGTGGCAAACCGCACCGCGGGCGCCACGATCACCATCGACGGCACGGACTGGCATATGCCCGCCAACGAAGGCGTCAATAACCTGCACAGCGATCTTGAGCACGGCCTGCACAAGCGCGTATGGGATGTTGAGCTCGACGAGGTCCACAATGCCGTGCGCATGACCACCTCGCTTGAGGACGGTGAGCTGGGCCTTCCCGGCAACCGCACCTTTACGGCTGTGTTTACCGTGACGCGCACCGGCCACTTCCG
>CAJMRR010000004.1 GCA_905215835.1 uncultured bacterium
AAGACCACACTCGTCGAGAAGGTCATTGCCGAGCTCACCCGCCGCGGTCTGCGCGTGGGTTCGCTCAAGCATCACGGGCATCACGGCTTCGATATCGATGTGCCCGCTAAGGACACCTGGCGCCATCACCAGGCCGGATCCAAACACGTGGGGCTCATCTGCGCCACGCGCTGGGCGGAGTACGCCGACACGCGCGAGGAGGACGAGATGCCCGCGCGCGAGCTGCTGTCGCGCTACAACGATGTCGACGTGGTGATCATCGAGGGCTACAAGACCGAGGGCTTCGACAACATCGTCGTCGCGCGCTCCGGTGTCGACCGTCTGCGCGGCAAGAGCTCGCTCGACCTGGTCGACGGTCACACGCTGGCCCTTGCCTGCAACGAGGCCCTGGCACGTCAGGCCTTCGACGCCGGCTTTGCGACCCGAGCCATCAACATCAACGACGCCCGAGCCATCTGCGACCTCATCCAAGACCACCTGGCCTAAAACCTGCCAAAAAGGGACAGGTTTATTTTGGCAGGTTTTATCTGGGCAAACGTCATTTCCACCACAAAGGGGCCAGGCACCTTTGTGGTGGTTTTGCTTTAGTAGATGTGTGGGACATGCCTTACAATCTACCAAGTAGTTCATGACGGGCGAAAAACGGAGAGAAGGGTCCTGATGCGTCCTTAATGTTTCATGCGGATAGATTGATTTGACAGACGGTGGCGAATGCCCACCGTCCGCATTCGTATGAAACAAGGAGTCTCCATGCTCGCCTCTCTTTTCTCAAAGCCTCAACCTTCGCTGTCCGTGCAGGCCAAGCGTCTGGTGGCGATGCGCTTTCTCATCTACACCGGTTTTCAGACCAGCTACTTTATCGGCGTCATCGGAACGCTCACCTATGCAGACGATGCCTCGGTCGTGGCGACATCGCTGGCCGTCCTGTTTATGAATGTATTTGTGATTCTGGGATCCTTTGCGGGTGGAGCGGCACTCGACGCCTGGGGCCCGCGACGCCATTTCTTGCTGAGCATCGTGGGCACGCTGGCAACCGGCGCGGCAATCCTCGTTTTTGGCAGCGCGACCGGCATCGTCCTGCTCGGCGCGGTGCTCCTGGGCTTTGTGATGGGGTTCGCCCAGCCCATCGCCACATCCTATCCGGCCTACCTCACCGACGATCCTGTCGAGCTCAAAGACATCAACTCCGCCATCGCCATGTTTTCAAACGTGAGTATCATCGTTGGCCCCACGCTGGGCGGCTTTGTCGCGGCGGCTGCGTCGTCGCGCGCGGTGTTCGTGCTCATGATGCTCTTTACCGCACTGGCGCTCGTCGCCGGTTGGGGCTTTAGGCCGCAGACCAGCCATGTCGCCGGGCATGCGGATGCCGATTCGGCAGAAGAAGGGGAGCGTGCGGGACAAAGCTCCAACCCTAGCGCGTCCACCCGCGCAACCTTCGCGACCAGCATCAAGACAGTCTTTACCAACAGCGTCCTCGCTCTACTGTTCTGTATCATCTTTCTTTCGAACTTTGGCTATGGCGCCTTTGACCCGCTGGAGTCGTTCTTCTACCGCGATGTTCTGCATGTCGGTGTCGAATGGATGGGCTGGCTCTCGTCGGCCTGCGGCGTGGGCGCGGTGCTGGGCGCCGTCCTCGCGCTACGCTTGCCGCCGCACCTGGTCAACCTTAAAACGCTGCTCGTGGCGCTTATGTCCGTGGGCCTGGGAAGTTTGCTCTACGTGGGAACGCCGTACGTGGGCGTAGCCCTTGTCGGCCAGATTGCCCTGGGCGTGGCCTGGGGCGTCGTCAACCCGCTCCACAACACGATCGTGCAAACGACGGCCCCGCTCGAGCAACTCGGCCGCGTGAACTCGGTCATGGGTTTTGGCAACATGTTTGCCGGCGTGGCCCCGCTGGCGATTGCCCCGTGGCTGGCGGCGACGTTTGGCGTGCAGCAGACGCTCGTAGGGGCGGGCATGGTCGTGACGGCGGTTCCCGCGGCGTTGCTGCTGTTTGGACGCCGGCATTTTGATCGTGCCGCAAAGCAGTAAAAACCATCACAACATTCGTTGAAAATCGCGATTTTGCCGAAAAACGTCGAATGTTGTGATGGTTTGCGCCCCGGGCCAGGCCATCCCGCGGGTTTGGCCACCACAAAGGGGCCAGGCACCTTTGTGGTGGTTTTTGCTTTGACAGGCCGCGGCTGCGCCTTGGTATACCATGTACGCCGTTCACGAATACACCCCACACCGCCGCGCAACCCAGAAAGGCCCCCATGGACACCACCTTCAGCCACATCAAAGCCGTGTTCTGCGATATCGACGGCACGCTGCTCACGAGCCAGCACACGGTGTCCCCGCGCACCGTGGCGGCGATCCGCGCCCTGCGCGAGCGCGGCGTGCTCTTTGGCCTGTGCACCGGGCGCGACGCCCATGCGACCGAGGCCATGTACGAGCTCTGGGGCATCGAAGGCCTGGTGGACGTGCTCGTGGGCTGCGGTGGCGCCGAAGTCATCGACCGCGCGCACGACATCAACGAGCTGAGCTATCCGCTGCCGGGCGAGACCATCGCGCGCATCTGCAAGCACATGGCGGACCTTCCGGCAACGCCCGTCTGCCCCCGAGACGGCGTGTTCTACGTGCCCGAGAGCAACGCGTGCGTCGAGCACCTGTCGCGCGTCGATGGCGTGCCCTACCAGGTGGTCGATTTTGCCGAGTTCTTGCGCGAGCCGCAGCCCAAGGTGATGTTTACCATGGCGCCCGAGGTAATGCCGCGGGTGATTGAGCGGGCGTCGACGTTTGCCGATGACACTGTTAAGGCGGCGGCTCTGCAAACCACGCAGCGGCTCTACGAGTTTATGGATCCGCGCGTGTCCAAGACGCGCGGCCTTGTGCGCGTGGCGGAGCTCAACGACATGGAGCTCCAGGACATCTGCGTGTTTGGCGATGCGGACAACGACACCTGCATGGTGGCTGACGCCGGCGTGGGTGTGGCCATGGCAAACGGCAGCGATGCCACCCGTGCCGCCGCCGACTTTGTAACCGCGAGCAACGACAAAGACGGCATCGCGATCTTTATCGAGGAACATCTGCTGTAGCGCCGGGGGAGAACCACCACAAAGGGAGCAGGCGCCTTTGCGGTGGCCTCAGGCGATTTGGGCGAATTGATGCCTAAAAACTGCGCGCAAATTCAAATTTGGTTGTATGAACATCATGCTTCTAACTACCGATGGGTTAAAGATATTCCCATCAATTTGGTAGTCTATTCCTCCCGGTTAATGACCTACCGCTCACGGTCGATTTTCGACCGTTCACAGGATGTTTACTCTTGAGCAAAATGTTGTGCAAATAAATTAAATGCTATTAAAAAAATGATAACTGGCTTAATTACCAGTAGAAATAGATATTTCAAAGCGAATAAACGAAGGTTAATCCGAGCAAATGTCAAGAGAATTGAAAATTCGCTACAAAACTATCGGTATTTTTGCTTAGATGTTCAAACAATCGTTACAATATGTACTATAAGTGTGTGCAATTACAGGTTGCGCAGATACGTTTGATAGGGAAAGAGCAAGATCGCGGTCTCTTGGGGAGGAGACATCGATGAAAGCGAATTCAGACAAATCTAAGCAGAGTAATAAAGCGACGCGCCGTGTACTGGCAGGCGTTTTGTGCGGAGCATCCGTTTTGAGCCTGGTGCTGTCGCTCGTCATGCCCCCGATCTCGCAGGCCATTGCCAACGATGGTCAGGCGGGTGCAGCCGAGGAAACTGTGATGGGGGATTCCTCAAGTGAGCCCACTGATGCAGTCAACGCTGCCGGGGATGCCGAAAAGCTGAATAGCGGCGAGATTGAGGGTGGCGCGAGCGAAGACGCCGCTGCCGCAGGCCTGCCGTCCGACGACACGAAGGTCGAGGGTGACACGCAGCCTTCCGACGCACAGCCTGCGGATGATGAAAATAACGATGAAAACGCTCCTGCCACCGTCAGTGCCGATGACTCCAAGGTAAGCGGCGATGTTGCTGAGGCATTTATCAATGGCGGCAAGTTCCAACTGACGGGTCCTGCCCATTCGAATCGGCAGATTGCCATCAACAAAGACACCACCATCGATCTTAACGGCAACATGCTTTACAACGACGCCGGCGTCTACAACGACGTCGGCGCCCCAGACTCCTTCTTTGTGGTCGAAAACGGAGCCACACTCACTATCGAGGATTTAAGCAAAAAAACAAAGGATGTACCAAACCCGGTCGATACGGCCAATACGCCGGCGGGTCAGCCTGCGAGTATGGAGTGGAAAAAGGGAAGCGGCTCTAATAACGGCACTCCTGAGAGTCTTACTTACTATGAGACTAAGAGCACGCCCAATACAGACGAACCTGGCACCACCGAGACTACGTACGAGCATGTTGTTACGGGCTTTGGCGCTATCGATGCGGCGTCGGAAAGCGGTTCCGTAAAGTATGTGGTCAACGTTAAAGCGGGCGGCATACTCAATCTCAAGGGCGGCATGATTACCACGGCTGCCAACCTGAGTAACGACGGTCATGTGATTTATTCCGGGGGTACGGTCAAAATCGAAGGCGGTTACGTCACCAACGGCAACGGCGGTGGCTGGGGCGGTGGCCTGTGCATAGCAGGCACGAATCCCAAACTCGAAATGACAGGCGGTGTGGTCGCGGGAAACAAGGCGGCTGCTGGCGGCGGCATCTTTGCTGACTTTGGAGCCACCCTGAATCTTGCAGGCGGAGTTATCTCTGGCAATGCTACGTATGGATATGCTATCAACAATGGTTTAAACACTGACGGGGGCGGCTACGGCGGCGGCGTTTATACCAAGGGCACAAACGTTACCATTAGCGGCTCCGCCTGTATAACTAACAACCAAGCCAACGCTTACATCAGTGATGGCAATCTGTCCAACAATGGTCTGCTCGGCGGCGGCGGCATTGCATGTACGTACGGTGGCAAGCTCAGCTTAGAGGGCGGCTTCGTTACGGCTAACTATTCCAAAGAGGCTGGCGGCGGTATCTACGCTGGTTTTTACAATGGGTCCATCGGGTTTGAAATGACTGGCGGTACGATTGCCGGCAACAAATCTGTAAACGCTGAGGGCGGTGGTCTCCGTATTTCCACCGGTACTACCGGCGATATTGGGACTAAGCCGGGCACGTCCAACAAGATTTACATCACCAACAACAAGACCATGACGGGTGAGAGCCGCGGTGGCGACTGGGGTGGCGGAGGCGTCTTTATCCAGCAGGGCGGCAAGCTCAACATCGTAAAGACGCTGATCACTAATAATGAGGCCGGCGGCTGGGGCGGCGGCGTTGGTGCGTGCCCTACGGGCGAGACGATCGTCTCGCACTCAAATGGTGCCGCAATCTACAACAATTCGGATCATGGTGAGCACGTCTCCGCCAAAGGTCATGATAAGGATCTGGACAGCAACACTAACTACATTACCAAAGACTTCAAAGATGCCGGTCACAAGGATTTCTTCCTCGTGCGCAAGGATGACAGCAATAAGACGGTTGCAGTTGTGCTCGGCAAGATGCTCGGCGGCGGCTCAGCTGGCTGGAAGGGCACCTGCGATCGCCAGAAGATCACCATCGATCCTAATGGCGGCGCCGAGGCCAAGTTCATGTTCGGTTTGGAGGCCCATCCGAATGAAGAGGCCGTAAAAAAGGCGAAATTGGCAGCTACGACCATCATCAGTGGTAACTACTCCTACACCCACGGTGGCGGCATTATGACCAACGGCGACCTCACCGTCGGCGAAGTCAGTGATTTGAGCGTTTATCCGAACATGACGCTCAACGCTACCAAGGTGCTTGTAGATGCAGGCGGAGAGCTGCAAAAGCTTGATGGACACGGGTACAAGTTTAAGCTGCTCCGCAAGGATGGCCCCACTGAGCCTTCTTGGAAAGAGGACGGTACATTAGATATGGGCGAGTGCAGTGTTGCGGGCAAGGCGCCTGTTGATCAAACAAGCGGCCATATCACCTTCGACTCTGGCAAGGACTATTCTTCGGGACAATACGTTTTCTATCTAGTTGAGGAACCCATCAGCGGCGAAAACGAATTGAATACCAAATTCGATGAAACCATTTACAAGATCGTGGTAAAAGTTGGTGACATACCATACAAAACCGACCAACTCATGCAGATTCCTATTAATTATTACACGGTAGAAGGAGTAACCGTTTCTAAAAAGGCAGAGAAGGATAACGTCTTCAAACCACTTTATTCTGATTCCGGAGACTATTCCGTTAGGTACTCAGAGGACAACACAACGGCTACGGTTACTATCGGCAACGATGATAAGCCGACCTTTACCAACAAAATTGAGCCCTATAACTCTCTTGGTTCCTGGACGCCTGCGGCAACTAAGGTCGTTAAGGGCGGCGAGATGAAGGAGTTTACGCTCGAGTTTGCGGATAACGAGGAGTTCGATAATGCCAGGAGGGTTAAGACCAAAGCCGGCGGCGTCGAGCCTCAGAAGCTTTATTTCCCCAATATTGAGTACAACCTTGACGACTTGAAACAGGGGGATTCTGGTGATCCGGGTCGTGGCGCTTGCAAAGACTTCAAGTACTACGTGCGTGAGAGTACAGAGGTTTCGCTGTTCTCGAACTATACGTACGACAAGTCGGTCTATCGATTTGATGTCAGGATGAAGGACAATGAAGAAGGTAAAATCGAACCCGAGATAGTGACCTTTACCAAAATCAAGGACGCTCACGGTGATCCTATCGCCGACTCGAAGCCCATTAACTTTGACAGTACCAAGCCCAAGTCCACCCCCACCTTCACCAACACCTACTCAACCTCTTTGCCCCTTTCTGGTATGTCGGGCGTCACTCTGACGTACCTTGCCGGCGCGGCGGTGCTTTGCGCTGCTGCGGCCTGGATGCACATTCGTCGCAAGGCGAATGCGAAGGGAGGCGAGCGTCGTGAATAAGAAAGTTTGCTCCTTCCCGATCTTGTTTGCGCTGCTTACCTTCCTGATCGGCACCTGCGCGGTTGTGTTCCCCGCTTCCGCGCAGGCCGCGCCGACCTCGACCGGTTCCATCACGGTGGGCGGCACCGTGGCGAGCAGCTACGACGCCTACCAGATCTTTAGCGCCAACGTCGTCGACGGCGACAGCGACGCCAAGATCGCCACCGACCTCGCCTGGGCAAGCGACGCCGTGCGCGACGCCGCACTGCCCGTGCTGCACAGCGCCGGCATGCCCAATTCCCAGACCACCGCGCAGGAAGCTGCCGAGTGGCTCAACACCGATTCCCACCTTACGAGCGCGCTGAGCGCACAGCTCGCTCGTTCCCTCCAGAGCTCTGGCGCCGTGTCCGTGGCCCTTAACGCGGGCACGACGGCCGAGCTGCCCTGTGGCTACTGGCTCATCGTCGCCGACGACGACGCCATCGCCCGGGGCGAGGCCGGCACCGCGCCGATCATGGCCCTGGTGGGCGGCAGCGCCGTCACTGTCAAGCCCAAGGCGGCGACTCCCAAGGTCGCCAAGCACGTGCTGGAGGACAGCACCGCCGCCTGGCAGAAGGCCGCCGACGCCACGGTCGCCGACGACCTGTACTGGCGCCTCTCTGCCACGGTCCCGGCCGGGCTCACCGCCTACGACACCTATACGGTGCGGTTCGTCGACACCATGAGCGCGGGGCTCGACCCCTCCAAGGTCGCCGCGAGCATGCGCGTGTACGTGGCGGCGGGCGCCGAGGGCGGCTTCGACGCCGTCGCATGTGAGGGCGGTAACGCCAGCTCGACGCCGGTTAAAGGGTGGGCGGACATTACTTCACAGTGCAAGGTCTCGGTCGAGGGGTGCTCCTTCACCGTGCGTACCGGCGACCTGATCGCCGCGCTCGGCGGGGCCGACGCCTTCACCGCGGGCGCCCGCGCGGTCGCCGTGTACAACGCTCCGCTCAACAGCGCGTGCAACCACGGCATCGCGAAGGGCAACCCCAACGAGGTCTACCTGCGCTACCCGCGCTCTCCCCTCGCCGACCAGTCCGGCGACGCCGGCTTCACCCGCACGCCGAGCGATGACGCGTGCGCCTACACCTGGGGACTCAGTCTGATCAAGCGCTCAAGCTCGGACGATAAGCCGCTCGCGGGCGCCAAGCTGCGCATTATCGATGACCGCGGGCACATTCTAACGACTGACGGCTCGTGGTCGACGGATGCCGACGCGTGCGTCACCACGGGCGCGGATGGCCATGTGGAATTGAGCGGTGTGGACGCGGGTGTCTACACCGTCGAGGAGGTCGCGGCTCCCAAGGGTTACACCGCCTTTGAGGGCAAACGTACGGTGACGGTTACGGCCGAGGGCCTGGACGTTAAACAGGTGGCGGCCGCGAAGCCCAAGGTGACTGTATCGGCCGAAAGCCCTCTGCGGGTTGATGCCGCCGATGCCGGGACGGGTTTAATTGAACTGTCGGTGCTCAACACCCCAAGTAGAGAAGCAAGTCGAGGCTTTATGCCCTCGACGGGAGATAGAACGTTGGTGCTGGTGGCGGTTTTGGCTGCCGTCGGAGTGGCGGCTATTGTTGTCGCGCTCGTCATCAAGCGGGGAGGAGGTCGCCGTGAAAAATAATTGCCTTCCATGCTCACTGGCGTACTGCCTCCGTAATGAGTGATGCGCAGGTCTACCGACCTGATGATCATTGGTTTTGAAAAAGTTACTAGAGAACCCTCCAAGAAAAGCGGGGCACCCGGTCGATGCGATCGGGTGCCCCGCTTCGTTTGTTAGTGCAAAGTAACCTGACCCTTTTGCACCACCACAAAGGTGCCTGGCCCCTTTGTGGTGGTTGGCGGCTAAGCGGTGGGGAGTTCTGACGTGTTAGCCGGCTGCTGCGGCTTGAGGTGGGCGTTGCGCCAGATGATCTGGATGATGTAGCCGAGCATAAAGACAAAGGCCACGCCGCTGATGAAGCCGCCTACGAGGGGAAGCCCCGTGAGGGCGCCGGCGATCACGCCGCCGATGGCTGCCATGGCGTAGCGGTTTTGGCTGTGTCCGACCATGCGGGCGATCGCGCACCCCGCAAAGGCACTCGACACCAATGCGATGCCGATAACGCCGCACAAGAGGGTTCCGGCAAGCGACAGACCAGCGATAGAGATAATCAGCAGTAGGACGGCGGGGGCGATAGCAATCGTAGCCAGAAGACCGCTCACCCACAGAGGCGTGGGGTGCTGGTGGAGCATGCCGGCGGCGCCGGCGGTCGCGCGCGGAAAGACGAGCTCGAGCAGCAGAGCGACAAAGCAGGCCGAGAGTGCCGCGGCGACGATGCCGCCGATGACATCGTTAACGGTGGAAGTATCCTCGTTCTCGGTGCGGTCGATCTTGAGCGCGCCGACCTCGGCTCCCGCGGCGCGCTCGGGGTCCTCGGAGACGTGCGCGTTCACGGTGCCGGTGATGTGGGCGTTCTTGCCCAGGATGAGCTTGTCGGCCCAAACCTCGACATCGCCCTCGACGGTGCCATCGATGGTCACCGTATCGCCCGCAAGCGCTGCCGACTTGGTGGAGCCGCGCAGGGCAACCGTCTCGCCTATCGCATAGAAACAGTTGGCGATGCTGTCGGAATTGAGCACGACATGCTGACCGGCTACCGTCACACTGCCATCAACCGTGGTCTTGGCAACGTCGATGGTGCGTGCCGCCAGACGGACGGCGCCACCCACCGTGCAGTCGCGGATAGAGAGGGTATCGCCCGCGGCGATGATATCGCGGTCGATGGAGACATCGTCCAGTTCGAGACTCTGACCTGCCCAGTACAGGTCACCTTCGACGCCGGATGGATTGGCGTCATTGTCGGTCGCAAGTACGTTTCCTGCGGTGTCCGTCCCGGCGAACGACGCTGTGGGAAGTGCAGTGAGCGCGAGCGCGATGAGCGCGAATGCCATAAGCAGGCAGCGACGCATCTTGTGTGACGGCGCCGCCGCGGTTTGATTGAAAGCCATAGTTAATCCTTTTGTTAGGTGTTCGGCATATACCTAACAGGGTACCCAACGCGAGGGCGCTCTAAAAGAACCTCTCGGTTGCATTTCGAAGGGTAGTGCCGTGCTGTCTACTTTTTACGGTGCAAAAAGCGCGCGATGTCCTCTTCGGTGGGGCTTTTGATGTCAAAGCGCAGCGACAGCCAGCGCAGACCCATGGTCACGACAACGCATACGACCAGCGCGGCGACATTGCTCATGATGCCGCTCATAACGAGACACACATAGCTTGTCGATCCGGCGATGGCCGCGATGGCATAAAAGTTAGTGCGTTGGAAAATGCCCGGAACCACGCCCATAAAGCCGTCGCGCAGCATGCCGCCACCTACTGCGGTGAAGAAGCCCATCATGATGCAAACGACGGGCGCAAAGCCGTAGACCAGCGCCTTGTCTGCGCCGGTTGCCGCATAGATGCCGACCGAGATGATGTCGAGCAAGGGGATGAGTTTTTCGGGCTTGTCGACGATTGCCGGGAAAATGTAGATGATGGCTGCCGTGGCAATGGAAAGCGGCAGCGCCATCGGCTGGTTGAGGATGTAGACGTTGCCCACCTGCAGCGTCATATCGCGCAAAAGACCGCCGCCCAGACCGCAGACCACCGCGAGTGCAACTGCACCCACCAGGTCGAGTTTGTGCTCGCGCGCAACCAGCACACCCGAGATCGATGCAGCGACAACAGCGAACATCTCGAGCCAAAACGGAATGGCGACCATGGCATCCGAGGCATGTGAGGTAACGGTTACAGCGGCGATGACGGGCAAGATGGGGTCCTTTGGATTGTGGGTTTAGACAATGCCCGTACATAGTACATGGTTGGCGGGCGTGGCGACCCTATTGCTCGGTAAACGGTTGGCAGCGGATGCTGACATGGCATTGCTGGAATGCCAGGGATCCAAAACATGTACGTCACCCTCCAAAAACGGCATTTTTCGACATCTTTGGAGGCGGACGTACATGTTTGGATTGAGCTCACAGCATGAGTGAGTTGATTTACTCACATCCGGTATATTTCCCCACTTCAACGGACATAAGAGTTGGATACCGGCTCAGAGCGAGAGGCCCTCAATGGATACCCCTGTTCTCATTTCGCATAAAACCGCATGGCTTGTCCATCATGCACCCCAGAATTTGGTTCAGTCTCTTGCGCGGCACGACTACCAGATAGGCGCACAAGGCATCTCCACCCAGCAACGTGTTGCGCGCATACGACAGGCTCTTACCGACTGCGGCATTCCGTCCGATATGCTTAAGACTATCGATATCGCGGTTGTATTCGAATTCGAGCGAATTCGTACCAAAGGCGTCGTTTGTCACATTCTTGGACAAAATCTTCCCTACGAGCATATTAACGAGTTGACGCCCGGAATCTTCATCACCGACGAAGCCTTCACCTTTGTGCTCGCTGCCGAGTGGATGGATAGGATCGAATATCTCGAATATGGCTATGAAGTTTGCGGCGATTATCGCATGAGGCTCAATCCCGCCGACCCTTATACCGGGCAACCAGCCACTACCTCCAAGGATGAAATAACCAAACTGCTCGATCGGCACCCCGGCAAACCCAGTGCCACACGTGCACGGCTCGCGCTCAGGCACATCTACGATCACTCGGCCTCGCCTATGGAGACCGCTTCGGCAATCGCCCTCTCGCTCCCAACAAGCGAAGGCGGCGTTGGTATCCGAGGTATCGAACTCAACAAACCGCTCGAGATCCCTCAACGTCTCTGGCATTGCACAAAAGCCCGAACACTCAAAATCGATGCCCTCATTACCTATAAGCGCAGGGAGCTCGGTATCGAATATAAGGGCGGTTTTCACGATGAGCTCGAGCGCAAGGGAGCAGATGCGGAGCGAGAAGCCGTTCTCTCCCAAATGGGATATCGAATCGTTACGCTCACTTCGGCTCAGTTCGGCAGCCAGCTCGCCTTTCACCGCGCCATGAACAACATTCGCGAAGCACTCGGCATGCCTCGCTGTACCGACACCGGGTACCAGCGAGAGCAAAACGAACTACGCAAGGCGCTTATCCGCAACTGGAAGGGCATGCGAGACGAAGAGGCACCTTCCGAATAGTGCCACTCCCGCGAACTCAATCCAAACGTGTACATCAGCCTTCAAAGATGTCGAAAAATGTCGGTTTTGGAGGGTGACGTACATGTTTGGGGAAGCGTGGGATCGAGACGTATTTCGATAACAAAAAAGCTCCCGTTGCTGGGAGCTTTCTCAACCAAAATGGCGGAGGAGGAGGGATTCGAACCCTCGTGACCTTATACAGGCCAAACGGTTTTCGAGACCGCCGCATTCAACCACTCTGCCACCCCTCCGCGTGGGGTAAAAACAAAGCAGGCTCGAAGGCCTGCTTTGGAATTAACTGGCGGAGAGTCAGGGATTTGAACCCTGGAGACGCTTTTGACGCCTACACGATTTCCAATCGTGCTCCTTCGGCCACTCGGACAACTCTCCGTTAAATGCGAAAGTCAGTATACACGAGGAATCGCAAAGTGCAAACAGAAAAGTTGGCATTTTTTAAAACGCTTGGCCGCGCCTGGCGTTGCAGTGGGGTTTGAGGTGCCAAAAAACGGCTTCCGACCAGCGTGGTTGATCAACTCAATTGTTCAAAAGGGGTATTCATAAGCGACTTGGTAATGAATTTAAAAATCTTTGGGTGGTACTGTGGACCACTGGTATGCATTTTGCGACCACAGCCTTGTGTCCGTTGACCTGCGGCTTGGCTCAGCTTGTCCCCGCGGCACCGTATCTTGTCCACAAATCCGTCAAGCTCTTGGTCGGCATTTGGTTGGAATGCGCATGAAACGCCGTGCAAGTATGGGCATATGTGGAGGTCATGAGGTTGTAGCTGCATATTCTTGCGGCCTGGGAGGTTGAAAGATATTATTACCAAGTCTTTTCCTGCTTCAGGCGCACCTTCACGACCTGAAGCCACATTTGCCCAGAGGAGGTGACAATATGAAGGCTTATGAACTGCTGTTCTTTGTTGACCCGTCGCTCGACCCCGAGACTCGTCTCGCTGTTATGAAGCGTATCGATACCACGATCGCTGAGGGCGCTGGCAAGGTCGACTCCGTTGACGAGTGGGGCAAGCGCAAGCTCGCCTACGAGATCAACGACCTCACCGATGGTGACTACACCCTCATCAACTTCCACGCAGATCCTACCCAGATCGCCGAGCTTGATCGCGTCCTGCGCATCACCGACGCTGTGGTCCGCCACATGATCGTCCGTCGCGACGACCAGGAGTAAGACTGTCGTTTTGGACTGGGCTTGTGCCCCAAGAGGAAGTAGTGAGTTATGAGCATCAATCGAGTGAACATCACCGGTAACCTCACCCGCGATCCCGAGCTGCGCGCCACCGCCGGCGGAACCCAGGTTCTGTCCTTTGGCGTCGCCGTGAACGATCGTCGCCGCAACGCGCAGACTGGCGAGTGGGAGGACTATCCCAACTTTGTCGACTGCACCATGTTCGGCACCCGCGCCGAGGCCGTGAGCCGTTTCCTGGCAAAGGGAAACAAGGTCGCGATCGAGGGCAAGCTGCGCTACAGCTCTTGGGAGCGCGACGGCCAGCGCCGGAGCAAGCTTGAGGTCATCGTCGATGAGATCGAGTTTATGAGCTCCCGTGGTGGCCAGGGTGGCTACGATCAGGGCGGTTACGCCCCCGCAGCTCCCGCGCCCGCAGCACGTCCTGCCGTACCGGTGGCCACGCCGCCCGCGGTCGACGTCTACGATGAGGACATCCCGTTCTAAGGGTGTTCACCTATTTTTGAGTGAGAGGCGGCTTCGGTTCGCCGAAGTTGCCAAATGAAAGGTATTTTGACATGGCTAATGATTTTTCTGCACGTCAGCCGCGTCGTAAGTACTGCCAGTTCTGCAAGGAGAACACTGAGTTCATCGACTATAAGGACACTCAGCTTCTCCGTAAGTACATGACCGACCGTGGCAAGATCAAGCCCCGTCGCGTCACTGGCGCTTGCACGCAGCATCAGCATGACATCGCCAACGCCATCAAGCGCGCCCGCGAGATGGCTCTCCTGCCGTACACCGTCCCCGTGGTTTCCTCTCGTGGCAACCGCGACCGCGGCTAAGAAGGGAGACGCATCATGAAGGTTATTCTTCTCGATGAGATCAAGGGCAAGGGCGGCGAGGGTGACGTCGTAGAGGTCGCTCAGGGTTACGCTGAGAACTTCCTGTTCCCCAAGAAGCTCGCTGTTGCCGCCACCAAGGGCAACCTCAAGCAGCTTGACGAGCGTCGCAACAACATCGCCAAGCGCGAGGCCGTCCGTCTGGCTACCGCCAACGAGACCAAGGCTGCCTTCGAGGGCAAGACGGTCACCGTTGACGTCAAGGTCGGCGACGAGGGCATCCTCTTTGGCTCCGTTACCGCCGCTATGATCGCTGACGCCATCAAGGCTCAGCTCGGTATGGACATCGACCGCAAGCGCGTCGAGCTCGGTAAGCCCATCAAGGTTGCCGGTGCCCACACCGTTGCCATCTCGCTGTACCGCGAGATCAAGGCCGAAGTTGTCGTTCTCGTCGGCGTTACCGCCGAGGAGCTCGCTGCCGAGGCTGAGGTCGAGGAGGCCGCTGAGGTCGCCGAGGCCGAGACCGCCGAGGTCGAGACTGAGGCTGCTGCCGAGTAGCATTTGCTGCAACGCAACAATCTTGTTCTAAGAAGGGCGCTCTGGGAAACCAGGGCGCCCTTTTGTTTTTTGCGCTGAGTGAGTGTCATGGTGAACGTTGCGTCGAAGTCCTATATACAGGACCGTTCATCCGTTTGGTTCGGTGATGATTGGCGGCGCGCGGCGCGTTTTGGGACCGTGGCTGATACTATGGATGCTCGCAAGCGATATGAATGAGGATGCTCATGGCATATGACGATAGGGAGACGGGGCTGACGGTCGAGGACCGCGGCTCAAAGTTGGGTCTTCCCCAAAACCAAGATGCAGAGGCCAATGTACTGGCCGCTATGCTGCTATCGCCCGAGGTGGTCGAAGAGGCCCAGGTCGAGCTGCAGCCCGATGATTTCTACCGGCCCATTCATAAGACCATCTACACCGCGATGGTCGATATGTACAACAGCCGCATTCCCATCGACTCCATCTCGCTGATCGATTACCTGCGAAGCATCAACAAGCTCGATGCCGTGGGCGGCGAGGCCTACATTTTGGAGCTGATGGGTCAGACCCTGTCGCTCGTGAACTGGCAGCACCATGCCGCCATCGTTCGTCGCGATTCGATGCTGCGCGAGCTGATCGGCGCCACCAACGAGATCAACGCGCTGGCATATAACGCCCCCACTGACACCAAAGAGGTCGTGGAGCTGGCCGAGAGCAAGCTGCTCAAGGTCACGGCACGCGAGGTCAAGTCGAGCTACAAGACGCTGACCGAGTTTATGGTTGAGGCCTATAACGAGGCCGAGGAAGTGTGTCAGGCCGGTGGTCAGGCTGCGGGCGTGCCCACGGGCTTCCCGTCGCTCGACCGCATGCTCATGGGTTTTCGCGAAGGCCAGCTCATCATCATCGGCGCCCGTCCTGCCGTGGGTAAGACGTCGTTCGCTCTGAACCTGGCACTTAACGCTGCCGCTGCTGGTTATACCGTCGGCTTCTTCTCACTGGAGATGTCGGGCAAGGAAATTGCCCAGCGTCTGATTTGCGCCTACGCCATGATCTCGATCAGTGACTTCCGCATGGGCCGCATTAGCCCCGAGCAGTGGGCCAATATCAACGAGGCCACGCAGACCTTGTCCAAGCTCGATATTCTGATTGACGATACGCCCGGCACCACAGTGACTGAGATTCGCGCCAAGAGCCGCCGCATGCTCCATAACAAGGAGAAGGCAATCATCATTTTGGACTACCTGCAGCTGGTGAGTCCTCCACCGGGACGCCGCTCCGAGAGCCGTACCGTCGAGGTTTCGGAGATGTCGCGTGGTCTTAAGATCATGGCCAAGGAGCTCAAGATCCCGCTCATCGCGCTGTCACAGCTCTCGCGTCAGGTCGAATCCCGTACCGGCAAGCGCCCGCAGCTTTCCGACCTTCGTGAATCGGGCTCCATCGAGCAGGACGCCGATATCGTCATGTTCTTGGACCGCTCCGCCGACGAGGCCGAAGCCTCGCGCGACGATCGACCCGACGAGGGCGTTACGCGTATCGTCGTGGCCAAGAACCGTTCGGGCCCGATCGGCGACGTCGACCTGATGTTCCTGCCGGCATCCACCAAGTTCTATGAGCTTGATGGGGCACATGCCGAGGAGTAGGACAGGCGCCCGTTGCACGGGTATACTGGGAATGTTTTGTGCTTCTGCGTGCCGGCGTGGCGCGTAGACAGTCCATGAATGTAAGGAGTAAACATGCCGTCAACCGTTTTGGTCGGTGCCCAGTGGGGCGATGAGGGCAAGGGTAAGATTTGCGACCTGGTCGCCGGCGACTTCGATGCCGTCGTGCGCTATTCGGGCGGCAACAACGCCGGTCACACCATCGTCGTCAACGGCAAGAAGTACGGCCTGCACCAGGTGCCTTCCGGCATCATGTATTCCGACCACGTGTCGGTGATCGGTAACGGCTGCGTCGTCAACCCCAAGGTTGTCCTTGAGGAGATCGACATGTTCGAGGCCGACGGCATCACCACCAAGAACCTCAAGATTAGCGGCAACGCGCATGTCATCATGCCGTACCACATCGATCTGGATGGCGCCTTTGAGCAGAAGCTCGGCAAGAAGAACATCGGTACCACCAAGCGCGGCATTGGTCCGTGCTATCAGGACAAGATGGCCCGCATTGGCCTGCGCATGCAGGACATGCTGGACGAGACGCTGTTCCGCGACAAGTTGGAGACCGCTCTCGCCCGCGTGAACCCCGAGCTCGAGCTCATCTACAACCTGCCCACCTACACCGTGGACCAGATTTGCGACGAGTACCTGCCGATGGCCGAGCGCCTGCGTCCCTACATCACCGAGACGAGCCTGCTGCTCAACAACATGATCGATGAGGGCAAGAACCTGCTGTTTGAAGGCGCCCAGGCGACGCTGCTCGACATCGACCACGGAACCTATCCGTACGTGACGTCTTCCAACTGCACCGCCGGCGGCGCCATCACCGGCTCTGGCGTGGGCATGAAGAACGTCGACCGCGTGCTGGGCGTCATGAAGGCCTATATCACCCGCGTCGGTTCGGGCCCCATGCCCACCGAGCTTTCCTATGAGTCCGAGGCCGGCCACACGCTGACCGAGGAGGGCTATGAGTACGGCGTGACCACCGGTCGCCGTCGTCGTTGCGGCTGGTTTGACGGCCCTATCGCCAACTATGCCTCGCGCGTCAACGGCCTCACCGACATCGCCGTGACCAAGCTCGACGTGCTTTCGGCCTTCGACACCATCAAGGTGTGCGTGGCCTACGACGTCGATGGCGAGCGCTACACGAGCGTGCCCGAGCATCAGGTGCGCTTTGAGCATGCCAAGCCCATCTACGAGGAGCTCCCCGGCTGGAAGTGCGACATCACCGGTTGCCGCAGCTTTGAGGAGCTGCCGCAGGAGGCTCAGGACTACGTGGCGTTTATCGAGGATCTGGCACACACCCGCGTGACGTTCATTGGCGTTGGCGCTGGTCGCGAGCAGATCATCAACCGATTCTGGAAGTAATCGGGACTATTTGGTTATTGCGATATACCCCTTTGCAGCCCGGACGGGCGGCCGAGGGGTATATTTGCTTGCAAAGGGCTCGCGCGGAGCGGGCCGTTCATCCATAGAGGAGGCACCCTTGAAGGCGGACACTCAAACCATCGACATCCTGTTGTTGGGCAGCGGCGGCCGTGAGCATGCTTTGGCAGCCAAGCTCGCAGCATCACCGCGCGCCGGCAAGCTCTACATTGCGCCGGGCAACGGCGGCACCGCGAGCTGCGGCGAGAACGTTGTTCTCGACGACTGCGATCCTGCGGCCGTGGCGGCGTTTGCTCAGAGCCACGGATGCGGACTCGTGGTAATTGGCCCCGAGGCTCCGCTCGTGGCGGGCGTGGCCGACGCCGTGCGCGCGGCGGGTATTCCCTGCTTTGGCCCGGGTGCCGAGGGCGCCCAGATGGAGGGCTCTAAGCTGTTCTCCAAGCAGCTCATGGAGCGTGCGGGCATTCCGACGGCAGCCTATGGTTCGTTTACCGACGAGGCTTCGGCTCTCGCCTACGTGCGCGAGCAGGGCGCCCCGCTGGTCGTCAAGGCCGACGGCCTTGCCGCGGGCAAGGGCGTTATCGTGGCGACCGAACTTGAGCAGGCCGAGGAAGCCGTACGCGAGTGCTTTGGCGGCACCTTTGGCGATGCCGGCAACACCGTGGTTATCGAGGAGATGCTCGTTGGTCCCGAGTGCTCGCTGCTGGCCTTTACCGACGGCAAGACCGTGCGCCCCATGGCCACCTCGCAGGACCACAAGCGCGCGCTTGAGGGCGACCTTGGTCCCAACACCGGCGGCATGGGTGTCTACAGCCCGGTGCCCATCGTGACTGACGAGGAGCACGCCACCATGGTGAAGGTCATGGAGCAGACCGTGGCCGAGCTCGCTGCCGAGGGTATCGACTACCGCGGTTGCCTGTATGGCGGCTTTATGCTCACCCCCGCCGGCCCCAAGGTGCTGGAGTTCAATGCCCGCTTTGGTGATCCCGAGACTCAGGTCGTGCTCCCGCGCCTTAAGAACGACCTGGTCGAGGTTATGTTCGCCTGCGCCAACTGCGAGCTTGATCAGATTGAGCTCGATTGGCGTGACGAGTGGGCCGTGGCTGTTGTCCTGACGAGCGCGGGCTACCCCGGCAGCTACGAGAAAGGAAAGGTCATCACCGGTATTGAGGATGCCGAGGCCATGGAGAACGTGACCGTGTACCACGCGGGCACTGCCGTGGTGGACGGCCAGCTCGTGACCAATGGTGGCCGCGTGCTTGCCGTGACCGCTCTGGGCGACACGTTCGAGAACGCTCGCAACCTTGCCTACGAGGCCTGCGAGAAGATTGATTTTGAGGGCAAGACTCTGCGTCACGACATCGGCCTGCGCGCGCTGCGCGGCCGCGACGCCTGGGATGCCTAAAATCCGAGAGGAATGAGACGGATGGACGAGAAGAACGAAGAGCTCGTGGATGCGCAGATCGTCGAGGAGGACAGCCGCGTGTATGGGCACGCCGAGGGCGAGCCTGGTGGCGAGGTCGCTGACGAGCCGGCGCTGGTGCTGGGCGACGACGACCCGCACGATGCCGAGCTGCACGAGAAGATTCTTTCGGAGGAGTGCGCCTGGAAGGGCAAGATCCTCGACGTCCACCGTCTTGAGGTTGAGCTGCCCAACGGTCACCGCAGCGCCCGCGATATCGTTCGCCATCCGGGTGCGGCGGCCGTTGTGGCGCTGACCGAGAGCGGCAAGATCGTACTGGTGCGTCAGTACCGCACTGCCATCGACCGCGTGACGGTCGAGATTCCCGCCGGCAAGCTCGATCCAGGCGAGGACCCGCTCGATTGCGCCAAACGCGAACTGCATGAGGAGACGGGCTTTAGGGCCGGTCGTATTCGCTTTTTGACGTCGATTGTCACGTCCTGCGGTTTTTGCGATGAGATCATCCACATCTACTTGGCTACCAAGCTCGAGTTTGATGCGCCCAACCCCGATGATGACGAGTTTGTCAACGTGGACCTGGTGCCGCTGCACGAGCTGATCGACGCCGTACTCGACGGCAAGATCGAAGACGCCAAGACCGTCGTAGGCGCCTTGGCCTGCGACAGCATCGCGCACCGCCTTGGGGGCACGGAGCTCTAGGTTACGCGGTTTTACCAAACCGCGTAACGAGTCGACGCTGCAAACGCCCCTAAGCGGCAATCTGCCTTTCAATCGTCGCTCGCGTACCGAAGTACGCGTCGCTCCTCTTTCAAGACACCTTGCTCGCTTAGGGACGTTTTCGCTGACGTTGCTAGAACATCGGCGTTATGTTTGTTGGGACGCTTTGTTTTCAGCCCGACCGGCTCAACCGGATTTATCACGCTATTTATTTCTCTTCGAGGACTGCATGTTTAAGAGGTTTCTTTCGTATTACGAGCCCCAGATGGGGCTTTTTGTTGCTGATACTGTTTGTGCTCTGGTGCTTGCCGCCATTGACCTGGCGTTCCCCATTATCCTGCGCAATTTGACCGGTGGGCTGTTTACTCAGGGTCAGGCTGCCATTATGCAGGCGCTCGGCATGATCGCGGTGGGCTTGGTACTGATGTATGCCGTCCGCTGCGCCTGCCGCTACTTTGTGAGCTATTGGGGTCACGTGATGGGCGCGCGCATGGAGTCCAAGATGCGCGAGGACCTGTTTGACCAGTATGAGCGCTTTAGCTTTGCGTACTTCGACCGCAACAGCTCGGGCGACATGATGAGCCGCGTGGTCAACGACCTGTTCGATATCTGCGAGGCGGCGCATCACGTGCCCGAGTGGATCATCATCTGCGGCATCGAGATTATCGGCTCGTTTGTGATCCTCTTTACCATCGCTCCGGTGCTGGCGCTTGCCATGGCCGTGGTGACGGCGGCGTTTGCGGTCGTCATGTTTTGGCAGAACATGCGCATGCGCGAGGTCTTTAGCGACAACCGCAAAAAAATCAGCGGCATCAATGCACAGCTGCAGGATTCTCTGGCGGGCATGCGCGTGGTCAAGAGCTTTGCCAACGAGGAGACCGAGCGTGCCAAGTTCCGTGCCTCTAACGACCGCTACCTTTTGTCCAAGGAGAACATGTATCACGCCATGGGCGTCTATACCGCGACGTATGGCCTGCTCTCGGGTGTGCTCTATGTGATCGTAGTGCTGCTGGGCGGATGGCTGGTCGCCCAGGGACAGCTACAGGCGGTCGATATGGCGACCTTCGCACTCTATATTTCGCTGTTCTGCACGCCGCTTGAGACGCTCGTCAATTCGGCCGAAACGTATCAGAAGGCTATCGCCGGCTTTAAACGTATGGACGAGGTGCTCTCGACCGCGCCGGATATCCAGGACAAGCCGGGCGCTACGGATCTGCAGGTGACTGCCGGCGCCGTGGAGTATCACGACGTGTGCTTTAACTACGAGGATGTCGAGCTGGGCGAGGGCTATGCCGACGAGCGTCCCGTTATCGACCATATGGACCTGTCCATCAAGCCCGGGCAGACCATCGCTTTGGTTGGCCCTTCGGGCGGCGGCAAGTCCACAACCTGTTCGCTACTGCCGCGCTTTTATGACGTGGCTGCCGGATCCATTAGCATCGACGGCCAGGACGTGCGTGATGTGACGCAGCAGAGCCTGCGTCGCGCCATCGGCCTGGTGCAGCAGGATGTCTATCTGTTTGACGGTACGATTGGCGAGAACATCGCCTACGGCAAGCCGGGCGCTACGGCGGAAGAGATCGCCGAGGCGGCCCGTCGTGCCAACATCGATGCCTTTATCGAGTCGCTTCCACAGGGCTATGACACGGTCGTGGGCGAGCGCGGCAGCCGTCTTTCGGGCGGACAGAAGCAGCGCGTTGCCATCGCGCGTGTGTTTCTCAAGAATCCCAAAATCTTGATCTTGGACGAGGCGACGAGTGCTTTGGATAACGAGAGCGAGGAGGCGGTGCAGGAGTCGCTCGAAGAGCTGGCACGCGGCCGTACCACAATCATCATCGCCCACCGTCTCTCGACCATTAAACACGCCGATGAGATTGCGACCGTTGAGCATGGTCGCGTTGTGGAGCGTGGCACGCACGAGGAGCTTCTCGCCCGTGGCGGCACCTATGCCCGTTACTATCGAATGCAGTTCGAAGGTGCGCGTGCGCACGAGCTCGACTGATTGATATGACAGGAAGTTTATGGCTGACAAGAACCCTTTGACTCCGGAAGAAGTGACGGAGTTATTCTCCGAAATCGATGCATCCGGCGTCTTGGATCCCACGCTCGCCAAAAAGCGTACCGAGCGCATGCGTGAGAAGGAGGCTGCGGCCAAGCGCGGTGACAAAGCGGCGCTAGCGCAGCTGCGCAGCGAGGACCGCGCGAGCCAGGCAAAACATATTGACCCGCTGTCCGAGGACGATCCTTCGGGCTCGCAGGTGAGCCATACCATTACGAAGACCGCGATGGCCGTGGTCATCGGTATTTTGGTGCTGATCGTGGGCATGCAGATTGGCTACGGCGTGATGCGTCGTCTGAACACCGCCAACCTGTCCGAGAGCGTTTCGGTCGATACCGTTTCGACGGCGCTGAAGGGTGGACTTGAATGGGGCAACGGCTTTACGCAGTTCCCGCTCGACTTCACCGTCGATGAAGCCGATGAACGCACGGGCACGGTCGAGGTGACGGTGTTGGACACATCGTCTGCCAACGAGCTCGAGCTGCTGTCCAACGGGCAGATTCAGGCCGCGGCGCTTGCGACCAACGCGTTGCTCAACGATAAGATCGACCGCGTGGTGTATAACGTTCACGCCTGTATCGACGAGGATAGCAACATTCAGCACGATTCCTTCTTTGGCATGTTCCCCGCGCGCGGCCACCAGAGCGCCATTTTGACGTTCGTGTGGACCAAGAGCTCATCCAACGCCACGAGTATCGACTGGAAGATGCGCATCGTGAGTATGGATGACACCATCGCCGAGCGCATTCAGAAGCAGGTGAACTCGGTGTCGTCGTTGATTGAGGACCCGGTGGTGAGCCAGACCAAGATTGACGAGGAAAAGGCCGAACGTGACCTGGAGCATCGTCTACATGGCCGCGAGATTTTCCGCGGCGGCAAGCCCGATCGCACACCGTCCGAACTGCTGGAGCAGGACAAGAAATAATAAGACGTCATCATCCCGCGTGAGCCACAAGCCTCGCGGGATGATTTTTTAATCCCCGTCCCAGAAAAATCATTATGCATAGAAAGTCATAATTATCATTTCGTAAACATTTCGATGAAATTAACGCCATGAGGCATACTTGCGGTTACAATACCGCGAGGCCTAACTACACACCTTTAAGCCGGTCCTGTGAGACCGGGAAGGAGAATTATGGCGAACAACCATACCGCGGGCGCTGCCGCCCGCACCTTCGCGCCCAGCGAGCTTTGCCAGCGTATGCTGGCCAAAACCAGCAAGGGCACCTGCGGTCCCTGCATCCTGTATCTTGAGGATGGGACCATTTTTTATGGACGTGCATGCGGCGCCGAGGGCACCGCGACCGGCGAAGTCTGCTTCAACACCTCGCTCGAGGGCTACTTTGAGGTCATGACCGACCCGAGTTATGCCGGCCAAATCGTAACCATGACCTATCCGCAGATCGGCAACTACGGTATCGACGAGACCGACGTCCAGTCGGCCTTCCCCGGCGACGCCGTGCGCCCTGCGAGCGCTCCGGCCATGCGCGGCATGATCGTTCGCGACATGTGCGCCACGCCTTCTAACTGGCGCTCGGCCGTTAGCGTGCCGGAGTACCTGCGCGCTCACGGCATCGTCGCTATCGAGGGCGTCGACACCCGCGCTCTGGTGCGCCATCTGCGCGACAATGGTTCCAAAATGGGCATTATCTCGACCGAGATCTTCGACGTCGACGAGCTTGCCGAGCGTCTGGCCGCAGCGCCCACGCTGGTAGGCGAGAACCTGGTCAAGACCGTAAGCTGCCCCGCGCCTCACGAGTTTGTGGCCGCCGACCTGCCTGCCACGCATGACTTTGCGCTTACGGCTGCCGCTCCTGCCCGTCACAAAGTGGTCGCCTACGACTGCGGTGTGAAGCGCGGCATTCTGGAGGGTCTGGTCCGCGCCGGCTGCGACCTTACCGTCGTGCCGTGGGACACGCCCGCCCAGCAGGTACTCGACATGAATCCCGACGGCGTCTTTTTGTCCAATGGCCCCGGCGACCCCGATGCCGTGGTGGAGACCTACGAGCAGGTGCAGCAGCTGATCGGCAAGGTGCCGGTCTTTGGTATTTGTCTTGGTCACCAGATGATCAGCCTGGCCTGCGGCGCCCAGATGGAAAAACTTAAGTTCGGTCACCGCGGTGGCAACCAGCCGGTCATGAACCTGGTGAGCCGTCGCGTGGAGATCACCGCGCAAAACCATGGCTTTGGCCTGCTATTCCCCAGCTTGGGCAAGCTTGTCCCCGAGCTTTCCGGCGGCGAGATCGAGCATACGGCCGATGGAGATCTGCGCGTCTGGGTGCGCCGCGGAATCGCGCCAGTCGTGATGAACGAGCGCTTCGGCCGCATTCGCCTGACACATGTGAACCTCAACGACGGCACCGCCGAGGGCATCCAGCTGCTCGACGCCCCGTGCTTCTCGGTCCAGTACCACCCCGAGGCCTCGCCTGGCCCCACCGATGCCCACTATCTCTTTACCGCCTTTACGCGACTCATGGACGGCGAGGAGAACTACCTGGACATCGACACCGCGAAGGACCGCCTGGCTGGCTGGAATTTTGCCGAGACCGCCGCGACCGAGACCGAGGAGAACTAACATGCCGAAACGTACTGACATCAAGCGCATCCTCGTCATTGGCTCGGGTCCCATCGTCATTGGCCAGGCCTGCGAGTTCGATTACTCCGGCGCCCAGGCCTGCAAGGTGCTCAAGGAGGATGGCTTTGAGGTCATCCTGGTCAACTCCAACCCGGCGACCATCATGACCGACCCGGGCTTGGCCGACCGCACCTATGTCGAGCCCATCACCGCCGAATTTATCGAGCGTGTGATCAAGAAGGAGCGCCCGGACGCGCTGCTGCCCACGCTGGGCGGCCAGACCGGTCTGAACGCCGCCGTCGAGCTGGCAAAGGACGGTACGCTCGACAAGTACGGCGTCGAGATGATCGGCTGCGACCTGGCCGCCATCGAGCGCGGTGAGGACCGCAAGCTCTTTAACGAGGCCATGGCCGAGATTGGCCTGGAGGTCGCGCGCTCGGGCTATGCCTACAGCGTGGCCGACGCCGAGGCTATCGCCGAGCGCGTGGGCTATCCCTGCGTACTGCGCCCGAGCTTTACCCTCGGCGGCGCCGGCGGCGGCATCGCACATACTCATGAGGAGCTCGTCTCCATCGTGAGCCAGGGCCTCGAGCTCTCGCCCGCCCACGAGGTGCTGGTCGAGGAGTCCATCGAGGGCTGGAAAGAGTATGAGATGGAGGTCATGCGTGATCACGCCGGCAACGGCATCATCGTGTGCTCCATCGAGAATCTCGACCCTATGGGCGTGCATACCGGCGACTCCATCACTGTGGCGCCGGCGCAGACGCTCTCCGACCTTGAGTATCAGCGCATGCGTGTCGCCTCACTCGCCATCTTGGAGAAGATCGGCGTCGAGACCGGCGGCTCCAACGTACAGTTTGCCGTGAACCCCCGGACCGGCCGCCTGATCGTCATCGAGATGAACCCGCGCGTGAGCCGCTCATCCGCCCTCGCTTCCAAGGCCACGGGTTTCCCCATCGCTAAGGCCGCCGCGCGCCTTGCCGTGGGCTACACACTCGACGAGATCGTCAACGACATCACCAAGGCCACGCCCGCCTGCTTTGAGCCCACGATCGACTACTGCGTCGTCAAGGTGCCGCGCTTTGCCTTCGAGAAGTTCAAGGGTACCGACCCCACGCTCACCACGCGCATGAAGGCAGTGGGCGAGATTATGGCGATTGGCCGCACCTTTGAGGAGGCCTTCGGCAAAGCCATGCGCTCGCTGGAGGATGGCCACCAGGGCATTTGCGCCGGTGGCAAGGAGGGTGCCGATAAGCTGAGCGACGACGAGCTCGCTCAAGCCGTGGCCACGCCGACCGAGCACCGCATCTTCTTTGTGGTCGAGGCCCTGCGCCGTGGCTGGGACATCGCTCGCATCCATGCCATCTGCGGCATCGACCCGTGGTACCTCAACCGCATCAACGACATGGTGCAGGTCCAGGAGAGCATCCGCGGCCTGCGTGTGGAGGATATCGACGCCGACGCGATGCGCCTGCTCAAGCAGTACGGCACGAGCGACGCCGAGATCGCCGCGCTGACCGGCTCGGACGAGCGCTTTGTGCGCGCCTATCGCAAGGGCCTGGGCGTGGTTCCCAGCATGAAGACGGTCGATACCTGCGCTGCGGAGTTCTCGAGCGCCACGGAGTACCACTACAAGACGTACGAGAACATCTACCGCACGAGTCCGGATGTCAAGAAGTGCGTGGCTCCCGACGAGACCACGCCGGCGGACAAGCCCAAGGCGATGATCCTGGGCGCCGGCCCCAACCGTATTGGCCAGGGCATCGAGTTCGATTACTGCTGCGTGCATGCGAGCTATGCGCTGGCGGCCCGTGGTTTTGAGACCATCATGGTCAACTGCAACCCCGAGACCGTCTCGACCGACTACGACACGTCCGACCGCCTGTACTTTGAGCCGCTCACCTACGAGGATGTCATGGACGTTATCGATGTTGAGCGCCCCGACGGCGTCGTGGTGACGCTCGGCGGCCAGACTCCGCTTAAGCTGGCGCGCATGCTCGAGGAGAGCGGCGTGAACATCATGGGTACCAAGCCCGACGCCATCGATTTTGCCGAGGATCGCGAGCGTTTTGCCGACCTGCTCGACAAGCTGGGCATCATGTACCCGCCGGCGGGCCAGGCAACCTCGTTTGAGGAGGCCGAGGCCGTGGCCGCGCATATCGGCTACCCGCTGCTGGTACGTCCGAGCTACGTGCTGGGCGGCCGCGGCATGATGATCGCCTACGATGCCGAGCACCTGCGCGATTACATGGCCGAGGCCGCGCGCATTAGCCCCGACTACCCGGTGTACCTGGACCGCTTCTTGGAGGGTGCGATCGAGTCCGATGTCGACGCCCTGTGCGATGGCGAAGAGGTCTACATTGGCGGCATTCTGGAGCATATCGAGGAGGCCGGTATTCACTCCGGGGACTCCGCGACCTGCATCCCGCCGTTCAGCTTTAGCGAGAGCCTGCAGGCAAAGCTTCGCGAGACCACGCGTCGCATCGCGATGGCGCTGGGCGTACGCGGCCTGGTCAACGTGCAGTACGCCATCAAGGGCGAGACCGTCTACGTGATCGAGGCAAACCCGCGCGCGAGCCGCACCGTGCCGTTCATCTCCAAGGCCACCGGCGTGCCGCTGGCCAAGTGCGCGGCGCGTATCATGGCAGGCGATTCCATCGCCAGCCTGGGTCTGCCGAGCGACGAGCGTCAGCTCGATTGGTTCTGCATGAAGGAAGCCGTTATGCCCTGGGGCCGTTTCCCGGGCGCTGACGTTATCCTGGGGCCCGAGATGAAGTCGACGGGCGAGGTCATGGGTATCGCCAAGAGCTATCCCGAGGCATACGCCAAGACGCAACTGGCGATTGACTACAAGCTGCCCGACCCGAGCGCCGGCAAGGTGTTCATTAGCGTGTGCGACCGAGATAAGCGTCACATCCTTTCGGTCGCTCGTATCCTGCGCTACCTGGGCTTTGACATCTGCTCCACCGAGGGTACGGCGCGTGTACTGCGCGGCGGCAACGTTACGTGCGAGGTCGTGGAGAAGATCAGCGGCCCGCACGACGGCGAGTGCCCCAACATTGGCGACCTCATCGCCGACGGCAAGATTGCGGTGATCGTCAATACGCCGTATGGCCCGGGTTCTCGTGGCGACGGCTATCTGTTGCGTACCGAGGCGGTGCGCCGCGGCGTGACCTGCGTGACCGCGATGTCTGCCGCCAACACGTACGTGAGCGCCATCGAGGCGGTGCGTGAGGACCAGCAGGGTCACGGCAGCGCTAACGACATGGGCATGGACGTCATCGCCCTGCAGGACCTGCCGCAGCACACGGTGTAGTGTGACCTGGCCGGCCGGGGCGGGAGGGGCCGAGATTTCCCCCTTTCGCTCCGGCTGCAAGCAGAGTCGCTCAGGAGGAAACTCGGCCCCTCCCGCCCCGGCCTACGGTGACTCGGTTGCACCGTGTGCTGCCGAAGGGACTTTGCGCGATGACTAGGGCTGAATAAAAAATGAGTGTGGGCTCTGTCGTTCGAATGAACGACAGAGCCCACGTTAATATTTCAGCCAACGTACGTCATAGCAATTCCCGGTAGGTCGCAGGGCGCTTCGCGGGCGGGCCAGGCTTTATCTGAACGACTTTGCGAAGCAACCGGAGTGAAGATAAAGCCTGGCCCGCCCGCGAAGCGCCACAAAGACCGCAGGGACGGGAGCAGCTATACTACTCTCAGTAGTTAAGGGTCGCGGATTGGCCGCGTCACCGCTCTCAACAGGAGGTCATTGTTTATGGCAGATCAGAAGCCGGTTGTCGGGATCATCATGGGTTCCAAGTCCGATCTGGGCGTTATGGAAGGCTGCACCGCCGAGCTCGAGGCGCTCGGTGTGCCCTATGAGCTCGTCATTGCGAGCGCACACCGCACGCCGGCGAAGGTCCACGAGTGGGCTTCGACTGCCGCCGAGCGCGGTATCAAAGTGATTATCGCCGCCGCCGGCAAGGCCGCTCACCTGGGTGGTGTCGTGGCTGCCTTTACGCCGCTGCCGGTCATCGGCGTGCCTATGAAGACGAGTGACTTGGGCGGTATGGATTCGCTGCTGTCGATGGTGCAGATGCCTTCGGGTGTGCCCGTGGCCTGCGTTGCCATCAACGGCGCCAAGAACGCCGCCATCTACGCCACGCAGATTCTAGGCGCTTGCGACCCCGAGTACCGCAAGGTTATCGAGAAGATGAAGCAGGAGATGGCCGACGCCTAGGCGTTCCGCCGTTTCACCGCAGTATAAGGAGAGCCATGTCTGACTATCAGGGAAAACGATTCAAGGCTTCTCAGATCCCCGATCCGTCGAAGCCGAGTGCTGCCCATGGGGCACAGCAGGGTCGGACATCCTCTCCTCAGCAGCCGCGCGCGCCGCGCCCCGTGACGCCGGCGACGCATCGTCGACAGGACGCGCCAGCCGCATATCGACCTTCATCTTATAGCAACGCTAAGAAGCCGCCCCGGTCTTCATCGCATGCCGCGCCGTCGGATTACACCGAGCCGCCGCGCAAAAAGCGCCGCTCCGTTATCCCCATCTTGCTCATCATTATTGGCATCGGCCTAATCGTTGCCGCTGCCGCCATCTTTATCAACGCCCAGATTGGCTACAAGCAGGCGAGCGAGTCGTATCAAAAGATCGAAAAACAATATGTGAGCGACAAGGACGCCAGCGGCGTGCCGATTATAGACTTTGAAGCACTTGCCCAGACGAATCCCGAGGTTGTGGGTTGGATTTACGCGCCCGGCACCAACATCAACTATCCCGTCGTGCAGACCAACAACAACTCCAAATACCTCAACACGCTGTTTGACGGTACGGCCAACGCGTCCGGTGCCATCTTCTTGGATAGCGACGACACCGCGCCGGGCATGGTGGATCAGCAGACCACGATCTACGGCCACCATATGAACGATGGGTCGATGTTCAACGTGATTTCGGACACCACCGACCAAGCGACGTTCGATAGCATCGAGTACGTGTATTACATCACGCGCGATGCAACGTATAAGCTGCGTCCGCTGGCGACCAAGGTCGTTGAGGATACGTACTCCAGGGCGCGCGCGACCAACTTTGAGGGTGACGACGGGCTCAAGAACTACCTGTCCGAGATGCTTGACGGTGCCTCTGCCGTGGCGAGCGATGCCACCGATCGTGCCGCTTCGGCAACCAAGGTCGTGACGCTCGTGACCTGTCGTTCGCTGTCGCTGAGCAACACACGCGCCGTCATGGTGCTCACGCCGGTCGAGGAATAGATAATGGGCTACTCAATGACGGTGAAAGGGGAAATGATGCTCGAGAATGGCAAAACGATGCCTTCGGTTGATGCTTGGCTGCGCGAGGCCAAGGCCGATTCGTCGGCACCTGCGTGCGGTATGTATCTGACACATAACGGTGTGGTGCGCGCGACGCCCAAGGCCGAGGCGCGCGGTGTCGAGACCGATGGCGTGGCGCCGGGCCATAAGGTGGGCGGCATGGTGTTTGGCTACGACGCCAGCAAGGTGCAGGCTGCTATCGAGGCCACGCGCGCGATGCCGGGTATCGGCTATGTGCGCGTGTGGCTGGCAAGCGGCGAGCTTGCCGTAGGTGACGACATCATGCTCGTGCTCATCGGCGGGGACATTCGCCCGCACGTGGTCGATGCGCTGCAGGCACTCGTTGGCACCATCAAGAACGAATGCGTGAGTGAGGTCGAGCGCGAGGCGTAGAGGCTTGCGTCGATAGAAGGCTCGTTTATAGA